>JAIDKP010000248.1 GCA_029051445.1 Muribaculaceae bacterium
TGGCTGTCCTCTGCGATTGAGGAATAGTGTGCCGGGGTCTTTTTTCCCGTCAAGCAGTTCCTGGCGATCGTTTGAGAGCCATTGGATGATAGCTTTTTGGGCGGATGGACTCATCGGTACAAATCGTTGTTTGCTTCCTTTGCCTCTGACAAGGATGAATTCTTCATCAAGGTAGATGTCGGATATCGGGAGTGAAACGAGTTCGGAGACGCGCAATCCGCAACTGTATAGCAGTTCGATGATGGCAGCGTTGCGACGTCCGAGTGTGTCTGATGTGTCGCAGGATGATACCATATCGTCGATTTCAGGGAGCGAGAGGACTTCGGGCAGGTGCTCGCCGATGTGCGGCATTTCGAGAAGTGCCGCAGGGTTTGACATTGTGCGTCCTTCGATTTTAAGGAATGAGAAGAATGCACGCAGTGAAGAGATTATGCGTGCCTGTGTGCGTGGCGATATGCCGAGATCGTGCATTCCGGCGATGAATTCATGCAGGTCAGCGGGTGTTGTCTCGGTTATGGGGCGTGACCTGCAATCCTGGAATGCGACAAGTTTGCACACGTCGGAGGCGTAGGCTGTGTGGGTGTTTTCGGCCATGCCTTTTTCTGCAGTGAGCCATGCTCCGAAGTTTTTTATGAGCCTGTCATTGTCGATCATGCCGGCAAAGATGCAATTATTTTTTGAATGGAAGGCGTTTTTATTAAAATAATAAATGGTAACTTTGTGAGTATGATTGTAAAGAATCTAATTCTCGGTGCTATGGCGTTGGGAGCCATGGCTATGATAATATCGTCGTGTGACGGATCGGGCCGTAAGTCGGGGCTTCGCCCTATTGTTGCCGTGAGTATCCCGCCGCAGCAGTTTTTTGTCGATAATATAGCCGGTGACTGTGTCGAGACTGTGTGCCTGCTTGGTGGCACGTCGGATCCGGAGTCTTTTGAGCCTTCGATCAGGCAGTTTATGGATCTTGAGAATGCAAGTGTCTATATGCCTGTCGGTGTGTTTGGTTTTGAGCGTGTAATTGTGGACAGGCTTAAGAGTAACAGCCGGAATCTGAAGGTGTGTAATGTCGCGGAGGGGATTGATGCGCTATATGGCACACATGGCCATACGCATTCAGAGGATGAGTGTCACGGCGGAGTTGATCCTCATGTATGGAGCAGTGTTGTCAATGCCAAGGTTATCGCTCTAAATACTCTTGATGCTCTGATTGATGCTGATCCGGCGCATGAGGATGTGTATCGTGCCAACTATGCGCGTCTTGACGCGCGTCTTGATTCGGTAGACGGGTGTTTCCGTCGTCTGTTTGACGGTATGGAAGAGAAGCCTTCGTTTGCTGTATGGCATCCGTCGTTGTCTTATTTTGCCCGGGATTACGGTCTTACACAGATTCCGCTTGTCGATGCGGGAAAGGAGAGTTCGGTGAAGTCTCTTGCCGCAAGTCTGGACAATGCCGGAATGAAGGATTGCTGCGTCTATTTTTATCAGCAGGAGTTTGACTCGGACAAAGCATCTGCACTGTTGGATGACAGTGATATAAGTGTTGTTACTATAAATCCCATGAATCGGGAATGGGAGGATGAAATGCAAAAGATATACAATGTCTTCGCCAATAATTGATGTAAGGGATGTTGTGTTGAGGCGCGACGGACGCGTGATACTCGAGGATGTGAATTTCACAGTCGACAGGGGGGATTTTATTGTTGTGACGGGTCCGAACGGTGGCGGAAAGACGACGCTGCTGCGATTGATGCTCAAACTGATATCGCCTACGGCGGGGGAGGTGGTGTATATTGGCAGTGACGGCCAACCTGTGCCGAGGCTCAATATCGGATATCTCCCTCAGAAAAATCTGATAGACTCAAAGTTCCCGATAACTGTCGAGGAGGTCGTGGCTACGGGTCTTCTTAATGTGAAGGGGCTTGGTCGTGGTGAGGTAAGGCGGCGTGTCGAAAGCACGCTTGACGAGATACAGATGTCGGACCGCCGCAGTTCTCCTATAGGTGAGATTTCGGGCGGTCAGCTTCAGCGTGCTTTGCTTGGCCGGGCGATAATCAGCCGCCCGGACGTCCTGATGCTTGACGAGCCCCTCAGCTATCTTGACCGTCATTTTATAGACGAGACTTACGGTCTGCTTGGCGGAATTGCAAAGGACACTACGATTGTTCTTGTCTCGCATGAGCTGTCGGGTATATCGAAGATGGCCAACCGACATCTGATTGTCGACCGTTTTGTGAAGCCTTGTCATTCTCACAGCCATGTCATTCCGCCTCCTTGTGAAGTGTAGTTCTAAAGGTCGATATAATTGTCTGTTAAGTCGGTTATAACATTTTTTTTATCTTATTTGGCCAACTTGACCACAAAAGGAGTTTAAAAAACGTTATATTTGTAGACTACCCGTTGTGTATGCCAATGAAGTTTTGACTAAACTTCGGGTATATCAGGCAGTCTAATGTATAGAATCTCTCACCAAAAATATAAAGAAGCAATTGACATGAACCGAAAACTGTTTTTTATCGCATTTGTCTTTAGTTTAGCGGTGTGCATACAGATGCAGGCTCAGGGCTATTATGACGATGATATATATTTCAATGCCTCAAAGGCAAAGAAGGAGAAGAAGGAGGCCGCCCAAAAGAAGGCTGAAGCCAGGGCAGCTTCCAATTATGTGCAGAACAAGAGTGCCGATTTTCCGGGAGCTGACACTTATGAGATAACCGGGGATCTTACCCGCGACGTGGACGAGTATAATCGTCGTGGTCCGAGTGCGAGCAACAAGTATGCAAACGGCAACATGATGCCGGACAGTCTGCTGAACGGTGATTTCGCGAATACTCGCCGTATTGAGCGTTTCCATAATCCCGATATCGTGGAGGGTAGTTCGGACGAGGATCTCCAATATTTATATTATAATGATGAGCAGGAACTTCAAAATGCCGCAGCCAATGTGACGCAGGTCAATGTATATCTCGGCAGTCCCTGGGGCTGGTCGTGGCCTTACTGGTCGTCACGTTACTGGGGCCCGTCATGGGCCAGCTGGGGTTGGGGTCCTTCCCTGTCTCTTATAAACATATGCCGCTGCCGACCATCTTACTCGTGTAGATCTCGGTG
>JAIDKP010000249.1 GCA_029051445.1 Muribaculaceae bacterium
TGGAAGTCGCCGCCGAGAAGCAGGATGCGCGACCGCCAGTTGTTTATGCTCAAAAAGTGGTGGTCATACGATATGCCGCTTTTGCCGGTCGTGCTGTAGCGCAGGTGCCCCATGTATATTTCCCCGATAAACGGCACGTAAGATTCGACATGACCGTGGTCTTCAGTCGACAGATCCTCTTTTTGCAGCTTGTTTCCTACAGCTGAGAATATTTCTGAAATGGCACCCGCGCCAAGTGCACGCTCGCGGAATACATATTCATGGCCGGGGGATGCATGAAGTTTGACGACTCCGATTCCGGCACCTTCCTGGCCGCGGTTATGCTGTTTCTCCATAAGAAGATACAGCTTGTCGAGGCCATAGGTATATGTTCCATATTTTTCTTTGTAGTAGCTGATTGGTTTGAGAAGACGCACCATAGCCACTCCGCATTCGTGCTTTAACTGTTCCACAGTGATTTGTTTTGAATGGAAATGACAGAGGGTGTGCCGGAATGAAGCGACACACCCTCTGCCTGGTTTATTGCATAGGATTTGTAAGAGGGTGTTCAGCGTATGAAAAGAAGCTCCCTGTATTTTGGCAGAGGCCACATCTCGTTGTCTACCATAAGCTCCAGCTTGTCGATATGATAGCGTATGGCTTCCATGCAGGGCACTACATTGTCGTGATAGGCTATCGCCTTTTCACGTTCGTTGCCTATGCGGTTTGCCTCCTTGCGCGCTTCTGTCATCTTTTCAACTTTGTCACGTATGACAGTCATGTGTTCGGCCATCTTTTCGATCGAGACAAGATCTCCGGCTGAAATCTTTTCTCCCTGCTGTCCGGGGAAAAGCGTTCGGAGTTTCACGAGATTGTCTACAAGAAGCGACTGATAGCGTGTGGCAACCGGAATCACATGGTTTAGAGCGAGATCTCCGAGAACGCGAGCCTCGATCTGCACCTTTTTGGTGTACATTTCCAACTTGACCTCATTGCGTGCCTCAAGTTCGACCGACGAGAATA
>JAIDKP010000025.1 GCA_029051445.1 Muribaculaceae bacterium
GTGTTGTGCCATACATGTAGTTGCTTCCGCGCTAATTGATATTGACACCGACAGTGGCGGCGAGATCAAGACGGTCGTCAAGGAACTTGCGTGTATAATTGGCGAGGAAGTCATTGTTGATCTCATAGGAGCGGCCATACTGTGTGGATATCGAACCCTCGGTATTCATACCGCTTGGCTGCTGGTCATAGTTGGAGTCGATAAGAGCGTCGTCAAGCTGAATCTGCGGCAGAGCGTTCTTATAGTCATAATCCGAGTAGTCGAAACCGAAGCGGTAGGTAAGAGTAAGCCCCTTGGTCGGGAAAATGTCGACCTGCGCCT
The DNA here is from genome assembly GCA_029051445.1 of Muribaculaceae bacterium. Classification (GTDB taxonomy): domain Bacteria; phylum Bacteroidota; class Bacteroidia; order Bacteroidales; family Muribaculaceae; genus JAFLTL01. The sequence continues at coordinate 322 of JAIDKP010000025.1, forward strand.
TTCCGAAAACCTGCTTTGAGTTGGTCTCGTTCTTTCGGTTTTCAATATACCAGTACGGATTGGTGAAATCATAGGGAGTGTAATACGCTTCGGGGCTTCCGAACGGAGAATTCGTATTGTGCCTGTACCACTGCATGGGTATGTCACGCGGATGCTCATAAAGAGCTCCTGTCACGTTGCCGTCGGTAAGCGAGGATACCTTTGTGCGTGTTGTGGCAAGATTCATCGAAGTCGATATCTTGAGCCATTTCACGGGCTGGTATGATCCACGGGTAGCAATAGTATTGCGTCGGTATGAATCGATATCAGTAGGCATTATGCCGTCGGAATTTGTGAAGCTGTATGATGCGTAATAGGTCATCGTCTCATCCTTGCTGCGACCCGATATCGCCACATTATGGCTCTGCGAGATACCGGTATCGAAGAAGTCACGTACGGCATTCTCGACAGGCGAGTACTGGTGTATGAGCTGCTGGCCGTTCCATATTGGACCATAAATCTGTGTGGAGCCATTCATTTCAGGGCCCCATGATCCATTCTCGATATATGTCTGGTTGCCGTTCCAGCCCTGACCGTAACGGTTCTGTGCTTCGGGAATATAAGCCACACGTGCGGCCTCGACATTACCCGAATAGGTGATCTCGAAGTTCTTGCCGTCTTTGCCTGAACCGCTCTTTGTGGTGATGATGATGACACCGTTTGAGGCACGTGAGCCGTAGAGAGCCGTAGCGGCTGCACCTTTCAGCACGGTGAGCGATGCGATGTCATCGGGGGCGATATTGTTCACACCGCCTGCCGCAACGGCACGTCCGCCGGTATAGAGAGTCGTGGATGCCAGAGGCACACCATCGACAACATAGAGCGGCTGGTTGTTGCCAGATATAGAACCGAGACCGCGGATGTTCACGTTGTTGGCAGAGCCGGGCTCGTTGGAGGTCGTCTGCACCTGCAGACCTGCGACCTTACCCTGCAGAGCTGCCATGACGTTGTTGGTCTGCGATTTCTCGATCTCGGCGGCACCTACCTGAGTGGCCGAGTAGCCGAGCGACTTCTCCGATCTGGAGATGCCCATGGCAGTCACCACAACCTCGTCGAGCATTTCGGAGTCAGTTCCGAGAACGACCTTGATCTCGCCCGGAACGATCTTGACCGTCTGCGAGGTCATGCCGACGTAGCTGACGCGCAGTGTTTGCGCACTCGAGGGAACGTTGGCGATGCGGAAATGACCGTCGATATCGGTCTGCGTGCCAAGCGTTGTCCCCTCAACAAGCACCGTGGCTCCGACAACAGGATCACCGCCCTCGTCGGTCACGACACCCGTGACAGTCCTGTTCTGGGCCTGTTCTGGGCGTTTTTACATCTTGTGCCACAAATCGTTGGCAAGTCAAAAAAAGCACCGGCAAAGCACAAGTGAAAAAAACTTCCATTGCGACCATGACATTTGCATCCGTCGAAGACGGGAATTAATGCCCAGCCCCACATCGAGCGCGTGCAGCGCGAAGGTGTGGGGTTGTAACGTTTTGATCGAGCGTGGCCTCGAAGAGGTCGGCTATCCAACGTTTTTCGCGGAGGCGGTTTTCAAGGATGCGTAGGGGTGGAGAGGCTGAGGATTGCATCGCGTTTCAGTGAGTCGACGGCACGCGTGTATTTTTCGGTGTGCCGTATTGTGCTGTGTCCGAGCAGCGATGCGACAGTCTTGATGTTTGCTCCGTGGTTAAGCAGGTTAAGAGCGAAACTGTGTCGGGCGCAGTGCCACGTAATGTGTTTGTCGATGCCCGCTGCGGCTGTCCAGCGGCGCAGTGCGGTCTGTGCCACTCTGCGCGACGGGAGGGGGAATACGTGGCTGTCGCGGTCTTTTGTGCCGGGCGATCCGATCAGCGACAGCAACATCGGGCTGAGCGGGATTACTACGGAACTCGACGAGCTGTGGCCGCGCGTCTTGGCTTGCTCGAATCTCAGAAGCCTGTTTGAGAAATCAACATTTTGGTATGTCAGCCTTGTGATGTCGCACCACCTCAGGCCGGCATAGAGGCAGAAGATGAAGCCTCGGCGCACTTCGGGGTTTTCGCCGGCGTAGTGTGTGGAGGCAAGAAGTATGATTTCGTCATGTCCGAGCACGTCCTTGCGAATGACGTTGGCATCTGTCTTTATGGAGATGCCATCACACGGATTTGCGCGCAGAACTCCGGCAGCTGTGGCAGCTTTCATTATCTTTTTGAAGCGGGCGTAGAGTGTGTGCGGGCCTTCACCGCGGAACCGGCTGCGAAGATAGTCGGTGAATGCGGCTATGACGGCCGGTGTCAGCTGCCGGTCATGCAGCTTGCCGGTGAAATGCGGCATGAGTGGCGTGGACTCGAGAAACTCCCTGAATATGCGGCAGGCTCTCATTATGTGCCGTCGGTCTGATTTGGTGTATGCATCGTGGTAGTCGAGCATCCACTGCATGATGTCGGTCGCTGTGCTGTGTGGCAGGCTGTAGCCGCATGTTTCCTCCGACATGCGGCAGTCGCGGTCGTGCCGCAGTTTTCGCGCTATTTGCAGCGTCTGCCGGTTGTGTTGTCTCTGCACGGCGGTTTTCGGTCTGTGAAACAGATAGAGTCTCAGCCTTTCGTTGTGACGTATGTTCTTGCTGTAGACTTTATTGCTCCGACAGCTTGTGGCTGTTGTCTTGCCATGATAGTATTCCAGATACAGTGTGATGCGGGCGTCGGATCTCAGGCGCCCCATGAGTTTCGGGTTGTCGCCATAGGTTCCTTCTATAAGAAAAGTATTGTCGGCGCGAAGTTTTTTGTGTAGATTCATAATTATATATTCATGATTTTACCTTCCGTTGTGTCGCCTGTGGCCAAAAAGCACAAAAAATGCACATTAAGACTTCAAATGTGTTGAAAATGTTAATATTTTTAGGTCAAAGAAGTTTTTTAGACAAAAAAATCATATCCGTGTGAAAAATGTTTAAAAGTTTTTGTATATTTGCACCGAAACAATCAGCCAACATTTCCAATAGGCACGTTAATTCATCAGGCGTGATAGTGCTGGTATTTCATTTAATCATTCAATATTCATCTATTTATGAAAAAATTTCTCTTCATGCTTCTGGCGGTTCTGACGGCGACGCTCGGCGCGTATGCCCAGAACAGGACTGTCACGGGTGTCGTGACCGATGAGGGCGGTGAACCTCTTGTCGGAGCGACCGTCGCTGTAGTGGGTGGAGGACAGGCAACTGCCACCGATATCGACGGCGCTTTCCGTCTGCAGGCTCCTGCATCGGCCAAGAAACTGTCGGTAACCTATGTGGGCATGCAGCCTGCCGAGGTTAGCATTGACTTCAATGCTCCCATGCACATCACGCTCAAGACTTCGCAGCAGGAACTCGACGAGGTGATGGTCGTGGCTTTCGGTACGTCAAAAAAGCAGGCATTTACCGGTGCGGCCACTGTTGTCAAGGCCGACGAGCTTGCCAAGCACACCACTTCCAACGTGTCGAATGCTCTCGCCGGCGCAGTGCCCGGTCTTCAGCTTCGCGGACAGAGCGGCGCTCCGGGCAGCGATAATGCGAGCATAAAGATCCGCGGTATTGCTTCGCTCTATGCTTCGACCGATCCTCTCATCATCGTCGACGGTGCTCCCTACTCAGCTTCGCTCACCAATATCAACCCCGACGATATCGAGTCTGTATCGGTGCTCAAGGATGCCGCTTCGGCTGCCCTCTACGGTGCCCGTGGTGCGGGCGGTGTGATCATCATCACCACCAAGCGCGGCAACACTGCCGACGCGAAGATTTCTGTCGAGGCAAAATGGGGTGCAAACTCGCGCGCCATCCAGGAGTATGACGTGATCGACAGCCCGGCTGAGTACTATGAGGCGTTCTATAACAAACTCTACAACTACGCTGCAAACGTGGGCGGCTATGACAATGAGAGAGCTAATACATGGGCTAACCGTCAGGTTCTCTCACAGCTTCAGTATCAGGCTTATACTATCCCGCAGGGAGAAACACTGATCGGGCTCGACGGCAAGCTCAACCCCCACGCTACTCTCGGCTATCAGTACACAGGTAAAAATGGTACTGAATATTATATCACCCCCGACAACTGGCGCGATCTCGCTTATCGCACCGGCTTCCGTCAGGAGTACAATGTCAGCGTCAACGGCGGTACAGAGAAAGCGTCATATTATGCTTCGGTCAACTATCTTAACGAGGATGGTTATATACAGTACTCGGGCTATGACCGCATCAGCGCACGCGCCAAGGCCGACTATCAGGCTACAAAATGGCTCAAAGTAGGAGCAAATGTGAATTTCATTCACTCCAAGACTGAGTCAAACGCCAACATGAGCACATCGGCCAGCTCGACCAACCTCATGTACTATACCTCGGGCATCGCTCCTATCTACCCGGCATTCGTCCGTGTTATGAAAGACGGTGTGCCTGTCATCGCCACCGATTCGCGCGGCTATGAGGCTTATGACTACGGTGTATCGGGTCAGAACTACAACGGTCTTACCCGTCCGTTCCTCTCGACCGGTAACCCGCTCGGCTCAAACCGCTACAATAAGGTGAACGCCTGGGGCAACCAGTTCAATGGTACATTTACCGCCGATTTCACTTTCACCGACTACCTCAAAGCCAACGTGACCAGTACCGCGGTGCTCGGACAGACAACCAACTCCGACTACCAAAACCCGTTCTATGGCCCGAAAGTAGGTGTTAACGGCGAATTGTATAAGTCGCAGCAGACTTCGACCCGCACCAACAATGTGCAGACTCTTACATTCCTCAAGACTTTCGGCGACCACTACGTCAACGTGCTTGCCGGTCATGAGTACTATCGCACAAACACCAAGTTCCTCTCGGCAACAGCTCAGGGTGGATTCTCGCCCGACATCACCGAGATCAACGGTTTCGCCAATAAACTGACTTCATCTTCCTACTCGACCAATTACAACGTAGAAGGATTCTTCGGTAGCGCACAATATAACTTCCAGGAGAAATACTATGCCACCGCTTCTTTCCGCCGTGATGCTTCATCGCGTTTCGCCAAAGAGAACCGCTGGGGTAATTTCTGGAGCCTCGGTGCATCGTGGATTATCAACAAGGATTTCCTGCAGGATGTCAAGTCAATCGATCTTCTCAAACTCAAATTCTCTATTGGTCAGCAGGGCAACGACAACATTGGTGACTACGCCTATATCGATACATACAACCTCGTGAAGTCAAGCAACACGTTCATGTCATCGGTATTCCGTCAGATTGGTAACAAGGACATCACTTGGGAGACAACCACCAACATGAATATCGGTGCAGAGTTTGCGTTCTTCAACAACCGTCTTTCGGGCAGCGTTGATGTCTACAATAAAAAAACCTCAAACCTGCTCTTCTGGCTGTCAGTACCTGAGTCGCTCGGCTCGCGTGGCTACTATGGCAATATCGGTGACATCCGCAACTCTGGTGTCGAGATCGCCCTCAACGCCACGATCATCCGCGGTCGCGACTATAGCTGGGATATCAACGTCAATGCTACTCACAATGCTACCAAAATACTGAAACTTCCCGCGTCAAAAACGGCTCAGTACGGCGGATTCTACGAGTCAAACATATGGTATGAGAAAGGCCAGCCCCTCTACAACTATATGTGTTATGCCTATGCCGGTACAAATGACAAGGGTGAGGCTCTTTACTGGCGCGATCCGAAGTGGGTCAACAATGACGCATACGGCAACCCCAATCCCAAAGCGCCAAACACATCCGCACCGGCTCCCGAAAAAGTTGAGACAACCACCGACATAGGTCTTGCCAACCGCTATACTGTAGGCTCGATTCTTCCGAAAGTTTACGGAGGCTTCAGCACCAATGTCACATGGAAGTCGATCGATCTCTCACTCACATTCGACTATCAGCTCGGCGGCAAGGTCTATGACGCACGTTATGCCGGTCTGATGAATCCGGGTGAGAACGCATCGAGCGCCGGCAGCAACTACCACAAAGACTGGATCAAATCGTGGACTCCCGAGAATCCCACTCAGGAATATCCCCGCTGGCAGTACGGTGACAAATACACCACTGCAAGAAGCGATAGGTTCCTCACAAGTGCAAGCTATCTCAACTTCCAGTCGTTCACCGTCGGTTATACTCTTCCCAAGAAGATCATACGTCCCTTCAACAAGGTGCGCATCTATGCAGCCGGCGAGAACCTCGGATTCATCAGCGCACGTCGCGGCCTCGATCCACGCTACTCCTACACCGGTAACGCGTCGATGTCGGTGTACTCACCGGCGCGCACGATCTCAGGCGGTATCCAGGTTTCTTTCTAATGC
>JAIDKP010000250.1 GCA_029051445.1 Muribaculaceae bacterium
GGCTTTGTCTCGATTGTTGGCTGTGGCCTGAAGTGCGGCATACCACGAGAAGGTATAGCCGACCCACCAGTCGGTGCCGAGCTCTTCGAGTCGTTTCAGCGTGGCATTTATCACAGTGCTGTCTGAGCCGGCCGGATCCAGAGTTTCAAGAGGGTGATCGACATTGTATGCGACAGATGCCGGTGTGACGTTGTGAGCGGTTTGTCGGGGGCGATGCTCAGACCTCCGCTCTCGTCGACAGCAGATTCCGGCAGACGTGAGCATATCTCTTTCCAGTGTGATGCTTCTTCTGTTTTTCCAAGTTTCTCCGCCATGTCGGCTGTCGAGCTGAACAGGCTGCGGCACAGTGCAAGATCATAGTTTGTCATCTGGTCAAACCATGCCTCTCGTGAGTTGTCGTGAAACTCGGGACTGCTGCTGTATTCCAGCCTCAAGCTGCCGTCGGGATATTCTGTAAGCTGTTGCTCAAGATACACTGCTACTTCTTTTGAAAAAGGATATGCCCTGTCTTTCAGGAAGTTTTTGTCGGCGGAATATAGCCAGTGGAGATAGAAGTGGTGTGCGAGCCATGCGCCGCAGGTCTGGCTCATGGAATACTGGATCCATCCGCCCATAGGCTCTCCGGTAAGCGTGCACACACCGGGAACATTCATTCCGTCGGTACCGAAATAGTCGCGTGTGAATTTTTTATATGTGTCACGCTGATTCCATAGGGTGTTAAGGTACCCTTCGCCTTCTTCAAGACGATTGGCCGTATATACCGGCCAGTAGCTCAGCTGTGTGTTGAGGTCGTGGTGGTAGTCTCCCTTCCATGGCGGCAGACTGCCGTTGTCGGCGGTCCAGACACCTTGAAGAGAGATAGGATACGTGTCTTTGCGTGCGAGTGAGCCGAGCTTATACATTTCAGTGTCGTATTGCCACTGCAATAATTTATCGGGCACCGAGATGCTTGATTTGCTGTAGTATTTCTGCCAGAAGTCAAGATGGCTTTTATAATCTTCTGTCTCGCCGCGCCTGATGGCAGCTTCTGTTATCTGGTCGCTTTTGTCGCCACTTAGGGTCGTGCCTATGCTCCATACTCCATTGAGAACGTTCCCGTCAAGCCGGTATCTCACGTCCACGTCATATTGGAAACCTTCGGCGCCGGGTTGTACGTATCTGATGTGGCCGTTTTCTTCTGTAACTTTTCCTTGGGTGTATCCGAGGCTGTAAAGTCCTTGCCCGGCATGAGAATTGTCATCTGTAATATTGCCTCCGGGAGCATATTGCGGAGTTTTGATGGCAAGAGTGACTTTTGCCGCGTCAGGTCCCTCGATTCTGAAACGGCCTACCGGTTCTGTGGCATGTACATATGTTGTAACTGTTGTTCCGTTGGAGTACACGATGGTTGCTGTTGCATTTGTCATGTCGGTTTGGGCGGATACAACCTCGTTGCCTGAGGGAAGGCCGGCGAATTCAAGTGCCGCGCCCGGTATTTTGGTCGGAACAGGATAGGTTATGTACGGATCGTCAAGCTTGGCCTGAACGTTTCCGTAGTCCCCGTTTTTGATATGTTCCTTCACCCATGCAAAGCTATAGGTATCGGTTGCCGCTATGCTGTCGTTGGCACGTAGATCCCACAGATCGGTTCTGTCGAGAGAAAATCTGAGTGTGTCGTTGCGGTTCCAGACGAGTGCTCCTATCGTGCCGTTGCCGAGCGGCAGCGCTTCGTCCCATTTGGTGGCAAGGCTCTTGCCTCCTATTACACCGGGTGTATTGGCAATGGTTTCGAGACATGCAGTCCCAAGTGCAAATGCAAATATCAGAATTCTGGTTCTCATTTTACAGCGGGCTGGTGTATATGGCTGGTGTTATTTGGATGGATATGAGTATGTGCGGTTCACTTTGCCGTCCCGTCCTTTGATTTTTACTTCGATGTTTTTCGGGTCGGCTGTGATATCCATGATTTCTACATTGGAGTTGACAATCACAGGGAAATTCACGCCTTCTTCTCCGGGGTTGTAGTAGAGTGGCTGGTGCATGTGTCCGCACAACATCACGTCTACATCGGCCTTGTTGAGGATCGGAAGAAATTTGCGGCGTATTTCTCCGAGTCCGTGCCACTCGCGTTCGCCAACCGGTGGAATGTGCAGGAGTATCACGCGGTATGTGGCATTTTTGTATTCGGGCGAGGCGACGACGTTGCGGAGCCAGTCGGCTTCCAGGGTGCGG
>JAIDKP010000251.1 GCA_029051445.1 Muribaculaceae bacterium
GAATATGAGGCATTCAGGAAGCAGGCTGTTGAAAACTACAAATCGTTCAGGCAGGAGTGCAACAAAAAGTACGTTCAGTTTCTCAGAGAAGCGTGGAACAGCTATGAGATGAGTGCGCCACGTCCTGTGCCTCTGGACGACAAACCGGTGCCTCCGCGTCCGTATGCCGACGGCGAAAAGGCGGATCCCGTTGAATTAACTCCGGTCGACGTGACTCCGGTCGTTGTTCTGCCACAACCGGAACCGGTAGAGCCTGTCAAGGAGGTGCCGTCGCATGATGAGAAGTTTTTTTTCGTAGATTTCTATGGGACACAATGTGGGGTGCGCCTGCCTGCATCGGCAAATATGATTTTGAATAATTGTACTGCTGATGTCATCGCCGATGCATGGGAGCAACTGTGTACCACCGACCGCATGGACAATGCCATACACGACTGTCTGGAAGTGAGAGAAAGTCACAATCTTTGTGACTGGGCCTACCTGCTGTTTCTCGATGAACTCAGCCGGAAGTATTGCAGTGATCGCAACGGAGCGACGCTGCTGATGACTTATCTGTACTGTCAGTCGGGGTATCAGATTAGAGTGGCTTTGGACGGACCGAAACTCTATATGCTATATGGCAGCAGGCATATGATCTTCAACAAAAAATATTTTGTGATTGACGGACAGGATTTCTATCCTTTCGGCGATCCGTCGGAGTTACTCGAGGCATGCAATGCGGCGTTTGAGGGAGAAACTCCGATGTCGTTGCATATCGACAAGGAGCAGATATTGGGCACAGATCTTACCGAATCGCGTACAATACGTTCGGACCTTTATAATGATGTCGGCGCAGATGTCGGCGTGCCACGGAGTCTGATCGAGTTTTATGACTGCTATCCTTCTTCGGCCATTGACGGAAATCCGATGACACGGTGGGCGATGTATGCCAATGCACCTTTGGCGGGGAAAACAAAGAATCTTCTCTATCCGGCTTTGGCCGATGCGATAGGCAGTTGCCGGGAAGAGGAGGCTGCCAACAAGCTGCTGAACCTGATCCAGACCGGTCTGGTGTATGAATACGACGAAAAGGTCTGGGGGCATGACAGAGCTTTTTTTGCCGAGGAAAGCCTGTATTATCCTTATTGCGACTGTGAGGACCGTTCGATTTTGTTTTCGCGCCTTGTAAGGGATCTTCTCGGTCTTGATGTGGCGCTCATATATTATCCGGGTCACCTTGCCGCCGCTGTATGCTTCAATGATGATGTGAACGGTGATGCGGTGATAATCGATGGAAGGAAATTCGTTATCTGTGATCCGACTTATATCGGAGCTCCGGTGGGAACACAGATGCCGGGTCTCGACAGCGGAAACACCCGGGCAATTGTGTTGCAGCGCTGACAGTAGGGGAGAGGTATTATTGTGGGTGTACTGCCGCAGACTCCTACAAGTGGTTAATATAGATTGCAGGGGGCTGCGCCAGTACGCCCAAAGCCTATTTTGACATACCCCGGTAGGGTATATTTATGACAATCATGTGGTATGTTGTCGCTTTCCGGCAGGACGCTTGTCCCATGACGGATGTGCGGGATCTTCTGCCGTAAGCGCTTCCTCAAGGTCAATGTCCAATGCCTGTGCAAGCATTGTGCCGTACTCCCGGTCTGCGTTGTGGCATGCCCGCACATGGCGCTGTCTGATGAATAGCGGCACCTCTTTCATCTGTGCAGCCGTGTTTCGGCAGGTCGCAAGTTTGTCGTCATCGCTCATCAGACGCCACAGTTTCCCAGGCTGTGTGTAGTAGTCATCGTCATATTCGCGCTCATCGTATGTGTAGACTTCGCCCTGAACCTCCATAGGCGGCTCTTTCAGTTCAGGCGTGTCTTTCCATTCACCGAAACTGTTTGGCTCGTAGGCGATAGTAGCTCCATAGTTGCTGTCGGTGCGCATCTGTCCGTCACGATGGAAGGAATGGAACGGGCATTTCGGCTGGTTGACGGGGATCAGATTGTTGTTTACTCCCAGGCGGTAGCGCTGTGCGTCGCCATAGGAGAAAAGCCGTCCCTGGAGCATTTTGTCGGGTGAAAAGCTTATGCCGTCGACTATGTTGGCGGGATTGAAAGCCGCCTGTTCGATTTCGGCAAAGAAATTCTGCGGGTTTCTGTTCAATTCAAGCACACCGACATCGCGTAGCGGGAAATCTTTGTGATACCATACCTTGGTGAGGTCAAACGGGTTGATGTGGTATTTTTGTGCCTCCTCCTCGGGCATGAGCTGCACCTGCAGTTTCCAGCGTGGAAAATCTCCGCGTTCGATTGCGTCAAACAGATCTCTCTGGTGTGAGTCACGGTCCTTGGCTATGATAGCTTCGGCTTCGTCATCGGTAAGATTCCTGATGCCCTGAAGGGTGCGGAAATGAAACTTGACCCATGTGCGTTTGTTGTCCTTGTTTATGAAGCTGTAGGTGTGGCTGCCGAAACCGTGCATGTGTCTGAATGATGCCGGAATGCCGCGCGGCGACATCGTGATTGTGATCTGATGCAGCGCCTCGGGAAGGAGCGTCCAGAAGTCCCAGTTGCTTGTCGGGTTGCGCATCCCTGTGCGCGGATCGCGTTTTATCGCATGGTTGAGATCAGGAAATTTCAGCGGATCACGCAGAAAAAACACCGGTGTGTTGTTGCCTACAAGATCCCAGTTGCCGTCATCGGTGTAGAATTTCATAGCGAAGCCGCGTATGTCGCGCTCTGCGTCGGCAGCTCCACGTTCTCCTGCTACAGTGGAGAATCTTACAAGACAAGGTGTCTGTTTGCCTACCTTTGAAAAAATAGAGGCGCGTGTAAACTCGGTTATATCGTCGGTGACGGTAAATGTTCCGAAAGCTCCCGAGCCTTTGGCATGCATGCGGCGTTCGGGGATTACCTCGCGGTCGAAATGAGCGATTTTCTCAAGATACCACGGGTTCTGTGCTGTCATAGGGCCTCGCACACCTGCTGTTCTGACATTCTGGTTGTCGGCGACAGGGCGGCCGTTTTCGGCTGTGAGTCTATTTTTGTCCATACAATCACAATGTAGTTGGTGAAGTGAATTATAACAAAATATAGAACAGACGAACGCCGGAAAAGTTTGTGCGTATGGACCGGTGATGTGCGCGCGGTCAGTCGGGATAGACCGCAATCTTCACCACTCCCTCCATTCGTTTTTCAAATATCTCGTAGGCCTCGGCAATACGGCTTAGCGGATATCGGTGTGTTATCAACGGAGTGGTATCAATATCGCCGGATGCGATGTGACGTATGATTTTCTCGCAGTCGCAGCCGTCGACACCGCCTGTCTTGAATGTCAGATTTTTTCCATACATATCGGGCAGTGGCAGAGTCTGAGGCTTATCGTAGAGAGCTACAACCGTCACGATAGCGTTGGGACGCGCGCATTGCCATGCCATTCCGAACGTCTCGTCGGTTCCGGCGACTTCGATCACTCTGTCGGCGCCTCCGTGTTCACACATGTGTCCTACGGCTGTCATGCACTCATCGGGCGAGGTTACGGTCACACCTTTAAAGTGTCTTTCGACAAAAGCACGGCGTTCTGCATCTTTTTCGCATACTATGACGTGCTTTGGGCGTTTCAGCAACACACACTGTAGCCGTGCATAGCCCGGTAGGTCCGGCTCCTATGATCAGAACAGTATCGTCGTGCGATATTTCAGAAATCCCGGCAGCCCAGAACCCGGTTGCGAGTATGTCGCCTGCAAAGAGAGCCTGTTCGTCGCTTACGCTGTCGGGTATCGGAGTGAGTCCACGGTCGGCATGCGGTACCCTCACATATTCGGCCTGACCGCCATCTATACGGCATCCGAGCGCCCAGCCGCCGTCGCGGTCTGTGCAGTTATTCACCCATCCGTTACGGCAGAAAAAGCATTCACCGCAGAAAGTCTCGACATTTACGGCTACTCTGTCACCGGGCTTGATATTGTTTATACCGGTTCCGACCGATTCAACGACTCCTACCATTTCGTGTCCGACGGTAATTCCGGGTATTGCCTGTGGCACGCTTCCATGTTTTATGTGCAGGTCGGAAGTGCATAT
>JAIDKP010000252.1 GCA_029051445.1 Muribaculaceae bacterium
GGGTGAGGTGGCTCTGTTTGAGAGTCTGAGCAAAGAGGCAGGTCCCGGTTTCGAGTGCCGGCTTGATGAGGTCGTGAACGGCATAAACCGTGGTGCTGACGCATCATGTTGCCGGTGGACCAATGAAGCGTGCGTCCCGGCTCAATCGCAGATAAAGGAGAGCAGCATATTGTTCGGGCTGGAAACAGCTCTGGCATCGCTTGATGCCGGAGGGGGGCATGAGCTTTGGCCGTCGGCGTTTACCCGTGGCGAGGAAGCGATAAGGATCAACGGTCTTGTGTGGATGGGTGACTACCGGCAGATGCGCGAACGGATCGGGAAGAAACTTGACGATGGTTTCGGGTGCGTGAAGCTGAAAATCGGAGGCATTGCTTTTGATGACGAGGTTGAACTGCTCAGGATGATAAGGCGAGACTACGGCCGCAATGATCTGGAGCTGCGACTTGACGCCAACGGTTCGTTTACACCGGAGAATGCTCTTGAACGGCTCGGACGTCTTTCGGAATATGATATACACTCTCTCGAACAACCGATCAAGGCGGGGCAGGCAGAGGAGATGATGCGTATTATTGAAAAAAGCCCTATTGCCATCGCTCTTGACGAGGAACTGACAGGAACCCGAAGCCGCGAGGAGAAAGCCGCGCTGCTCGATGAGATAAATCCTGCTTATATAGTGCTGAAGCCGTCGCTTGCCGGCGGGCTGGCTCACTCAAAGGAATGGATAGATCTCGCGCGTGACAACGGAACCGGCTGGTGGATCACGTCGGCTCTTGAATCGAATATCGGACTGAATGCCCTTGCACAGTTTGTGGCTCTCCAGAATCCTGCGATGCCTCAGGGGCTCGGTACAGGAGAGCTTTATGTTGAAAATTTCCCATCGCCACTGCGCAGGGAAGGAGAAAATCTGTGGTATGGTCTTCCGGGATAACGAGGCAGGTGAGTATGCCGCTTTTCTGGCAGAATGGAATGATGGAAGCGGATATGTGAGGGCTCACACTTCCGGGTCGACAGGCCATCCGAAAGAAATACAGCTTTCCAAGCAGGACATGGTGCTGTCGGCGCGGTCGACCAACGCTTTTTTCGGGCTCGGCCGCGACTCGCTTATTGTCGCTCCGCTCTCGGCGCATTATATTGCCGGGAAGATGATGATGGTTAGGGCAATCGAGGCGGGAAGCCGTCTATATTGCGAGACTCCGTCGAACCGCGTTCTGCGTACAATGGATAGATGGAGCAATGAGGCGATCGATCTTGTGGCGATTGTCCCGAGCCAACTCGAGGGGCTTATGGCATCGGATCGTTTCATCGATGTGAGGAATGTGATAGTAGGTGGCGCTCCTATGTCGGCCGAACAGGAACGCATGGCGATTGAAAGCGGAAAGGCTTTCTATGCTACCTATGGGATGACTGAAACCTGTAGCCATGTCGCACTGCGCAGATGCGGAGAGGCGTCATACAAAGCATTGCCGGGGGTGGTGTTTTCGACCGATCACCGTGGTTGTCTCGTGATAGAGCGCGAGGGTGTGTCGGACAAGGCTCCAGTTGTGACAAATGATATCGTCGAATTGTCGGATAACAGCGAATTCAGGTGGATAGGGCGTGCTGATAACGTGATAATCAGCGGCGGTCTTAAAGTCAGCGCGGAAGAAGTCGAGAGGAAAATCGGCGGGTTAATCGACCGGCCATATTATATCGGTAGAGAGAAGGATGCGAAATGGGGAGAGCGTGTAGTGCTTTTCATCGAGAGCTCTGATGCGGTAGATGAGGATGGTCTAAGAATGTCGCTCAAAAGTGTACTTTCAAGACACGAAATGCCAGGCCGAATAGTGACTGTGGAAAGAATACCGCGAACCGCTAACGGAAAAATAAAGAGATGAGCGACAACAGACTTAGGATAGATATAGACGGAGTGCTGAAAAACCGTGCGCCGGGTCTTAGAAAGTTTCTTCCTCGCTTTGTGGTCGGATGGATCGAGCAGCTAATATGCCAGAAGCGTCTAAATGAAATGCTCGATGTCGCCGGACATCTCAGGGATGCCGAGTTCAGCCGGGCGGTACTTGACTATCTGAGAATAAAGAGGGTCGCAAGGGGAGAGGAGCATCTGCCCGGCGATAATGAAAGCCATCGCGTGATATATGTGAGCAATCATCCTCTCGGCGGTCTTGACGGTATGGCCCTTATCGATTATCTGAGCCAGAAATCGCCGACCGGGCGCGTAAAGTTTGTCGTCAATGATCTTCTTATGGCAGTGGAGCCGCTCCGGGGTGTGTTTCTTCCGGTGAACAAACATGGCGGACAGTCGCGCGATGCAGCCTCGGCACTTGAAGCAGCTATGGCGGGGGATGATCCTATCGTCGTTTTTCCCGCCGGGCTCTGTTCGCGGCGTCAAAATGGTGAAATAATGGATCTGAAGTGGAACAAAATGTTTGTAAACAAGGCTATCGCCTATGGCCGCGATGTAATCCCTATCCATTTCAGCGGCCGCAATTCAAAGTTTTTTTATATCTTTGCCCAAATAAGAAAGCGCCTGTTGATTCCGGTAAATCTCGAAATGGTGTTATTGCCCAGAGAGGTCTTTGGAAATGAGGGATCTACGTTTGAAATGACAATCGGAGAACGCATCAGCCACACGTCATTGCAAGGCGGCAGGTATAGCGGAGAAACGGCGCGCCGAATCAAAGATATTGTATACGGGCTAAGCGGAGGGTGCTGACAAGTATCATCCGTAATGCTTTTTCATCGCGATAATCCCACATTAATGGATCAAATCATAGACCCTGTATCGACTGAAGAAATCGAGTCGGAACTTACTCCCGACCGTTTATTGCGCAAAACCAACAAGGCCGGCAATGAGATATATGTGGTCGACGCACATACAGCTCCCTCGGTGATGCGCGAGATCGGGCGTCTCCGCGAGATCGCTTTCAGAGCCGGTGGCGGCGGTACGGGCAAAAGCTATGATGTCGATGAGTTTGATGTGATGGAGCGCCCGTGTCATCAGCTGATAGTATGGGATCCGGACTCAAGGATGATACTCGGCGGATACCGGTATCTGTCGGGGCGCGAGATGACTTTTGACAGCGAAGGCAAGCCTGTGATCGCTATGTCGCATCTGTTCAATTATTCTCAGGAGTTTATCGATACTTATCTTCCTGAGACGATAGAGCTTGGGCGGTCGTTTGTCAGACTTGGCTACCAGTCCTCTCAGGCTGGCAGCAAAGCCATGTATGTTCTCGACAATCTCTGGGACGGTCTCGGGGCACTTACGGTAGAGGATCATAAAATCAAGTATCTTCTCGGCAAGATGACTATGTATCCAAGTTTTGATGTGGAGTGCCGCAATATGCTTCTTTATTTTCTTGAGAAGCATTTTCCGGATACCGACGGGCTTGTGTGGCCGATTGAACCGCTTGAAGCCAATATTGACAGCAACCGTTATGCCGGTATAATGACAGCAGAGACATTTAAGGACGATTACAAGATACTTAACGGCGAGATCAGAGCCAAAGGATTTAATATTCCTCCTCTGGTGAATTCTTATATGAGCCTGTCGCCTACGATGAAGATGTTTGGTACAGCAATCAACCATGAGTTCGGCGATGTGGAGGAAACCGGTATATTCTTTGCTATCGATGAGATTTCGGAAGAAAAGAAGCGCCGCCATATAGGATCGTATACGGCTCCCAAAGTCTCGATTTAGAGCTTGTTTAAAAATAAAGCTTAAACAACCTCTTAGATTTTGCAGGTATCCCAGTTTTTCAGAACACTCTTCCTTCTACCAGTTCTACTGCCGGTATTAACCGTATGCGGGCAGAATCACGACAGCCTTAGAGGGCATATTGTGGAATGGGAGGCGAGTCTCCTGACGAATGCCGGCAGCGGGGATTTCGCGCCTCATTATATTTCCTCGCTAAGGCACGGCCGCCTGACCCAAAGCAGCGGGGCTATAGCCGGAGCGGGTATCCGGAAGGATGTTGACCGAGGCAGCCGTTTCGGGTGGGGTGCGGGCGCGGAGTTGCTCGGGGGTGTCGCTACGGCAACAGATTACCGCCACTGGAGCGG
>JAIDKP010000253.1 GCA_029051445.1 Muribaculaceae bacterium
TCCTCGAAATTATCCAGCGTGTCACCGAGGCGAAGACCGTTGCGGCTCGTCTTGTCGGTATAGGTCGGTCCGATACCCTTGCCGGTAGTGCCGATCTTGCTCTTTCCTTTGGCATTCTCGTTGGCCGCGTCGAGCAGACGGTGGGTAGGCATGATCAGGTGAGCCTTGCGCGACAGGCGCAGCACCTTGCGCAGATCAACGCCGCTTTTGGCAAGCTCCTCTGCCTCGTTTCTGAAAAGAATCGGGTCAAGCACGACTCCATTGCCGATGATGTTGATCTGTCCGTGCTGAAACACACCCGAAGGGATCGAGCGAAGCACATATTTTTTTCCGTCAAACTCAAGCGTGTGTCCGGCATTGGGGCCACCCTGAAAACGGGCCACGGCATCATAGAGCGGTGTAAGCACATCCACCACCTTGCCTTTACCCTCGTCGCCCCACTGCAGGCCGAGCAGAATGTCGATTTTCATAATTTCTTTTTAGATGTCTGGAGTTTTGTTTCCAATTTGCGCCTGCACGACATGCAGAAACCATAGATATTCACCGAGCAGGATGTCGGATGAAAACTCTTGTAGCGTTTAGACTGCAGAGGCGCGATCACCGCACGGTCGGTCGAAGGCTTCACACGGCCGCAGACCGTGCATTCCATATAGATCTTGACCTGAAACCCGGCATTGCGGCGGTCATGCACAGCCGAGGCCAGGGCATAGACACGATGACGGTGCCGGTTCCCGGCAGGAGCCACAATACCGGCCTCCACAAGAAGTCTGACCGTATTGACCACCGTGCCGCGCGAGATTATAGTGGAGGGAGAGACTTTCCGGGTCTCCTCATGGATCATGTCGATGCTGAACAGACCCGGAAATTTCTCGATAGCTTCAAGCACCACATACCGCTCGGGAGTAGATCTCATCCCGCGTGAGGCGATAAACTCGCGCAGACGTGCGGCAGGTGATTCTATTTTCACTTTATAAGATACTGCGACGAGATCGACTCGTTCTCATGCACACGGCGGATAGTATCGGCAAACAGACGCGCAACCGACAGAATCGTCACCTTCGGGCAATGCTTGGTATAAGGTATGCTGTTGGTGAAAATCATCTCACACAGAGAGCTGTTGGTCACACGCTCAGTAGCGGGATCGCTCATGATCGCATGAGAGCAAAGAGCCCTCACGGTCTTCGCACCGTGATTCATCATCAGATCGGCAGCCTTAGTGATAGTGCCGGCGGTATCGGCCATGTCATCGACAAGAATCACATTCTTGTCCTGCACATCGCCGATAACGGTCATTGTGGCGACAACATTGGCCTTCGCACGCTGCTTGTGGCACAGAACAAGAGGAAGATTCAGGTATTTCGCGTAATTGTTGGCACGCTTTGCGCCACCCACGTCAGGAGTAGCGATAACCATATCCTCGAGACCGAGCGACTGGATATAAGGGATAAACACCGAAGACGCATAGAGATGATCCACAGGTATGTCAAAAAAGCCCTGGATCTGATCGGCATGGAGATCCATCGTGATCACGCGGTCGACGCCGGCCGCACTGAGCATATCGGCGACAAGCTTGGCGGCGATAGAGACACGCGGCTTGTCCTTGCGGTCCTGGCGGGCCCATCCGAAATAAGGAACTACAGCGATAACCGACTTGGCCGAAGCACGCTTGGCGGCATCAATCATCAGAAGAAGCTCCATGAGATTATCGCTGTTGGGGAAAGTCGACTGGACGAGATAAACCTCGCAGCCGCGTATCGATTCCTCAAACGAAACCTCAAACTCGCCGTCGGCAAAGTGCTGGATATTCATTTTGCCCAGCTCAACGCCGAGGTCTTTACAGATTTCCTCTGCGAGGTAGTGCGAGCGTGTGCCCGAAAACACTTTCAAAGGAGGTAATGACGACATGTGATATGTTGTTTAATTGGTTTTTGTCTTTTTATTCTTTTTGGCTTTGCCCGTGCGGCATGGAGATGACTTCGACGAGTTCTTTTCAGGCTTCGGAACTGCAAGCTTCCACACGACTGCACCGTGCCCGCCCACAGTCGTGGCAAACGGAGCATCACACTCAAGCGACCTGATCTCACGCATACCCGTCAGAAGCTCGGTAGCCTCGACCGTGCCCTCAGGCAGACCGAGCACCTCAAAAGCATGACGCGGCAAATTTACAGCCAGATCACAGTCATGATCTGCGAAATTGGCCACAACAAGAAGAGCCTCCCCGTCGGCGGCGCGCATAAACGCATACTGGCGGTGAGGATCAAACCTCTGGTTCTGGTAATTCACATACATCAGATCGAAAAAGCCCCCTTCTCTTATAGCCTTCTCACTGTTGCACAGCCTGAGCACACTGCGGTAGAGACCGCGAAGACGACGCTCATAAGGCTCAAGCTTCTCATCCGAGCAACGACCCTCGTCAAGCCAGCGGCGCAGAGTCGGTATGCTCCAGAAATCAAATATCGTAGTGCGGCCGTCGCGACCGCTGAATCCTTCTGCGTCGGCACCCTTCTCGCCAAGTTCCTGGCCGGCATATACCATCATGGGGCCGGTACTGAGCATCGCCGACACTACAAGCGACGGAACAACACGGAGAGCATCGCCGGCATACTGTTCCGAGGCAAACCGCTGCTCATCGTGATTCTCCAGAAAATTCAGAAGATGAGATCCCAGGCCATCGACACGCTGCCAGCACGATGTGAGCTGAGCGGCCGACACATTGGAACACTCTATGGCACGCAACGTATCATAGAGATTCACCTTGTCATAGAGATAATCAAATCCGTCACGATATATAAACTCGCGATAGAGATTCACATCATAGATCTCCGCGATAAACAGAATCTCGGGATAACGCTCCCTGACAGCCGGAATAGCCCATTCCCAGAACTCGACAGGCACCATGAACGCCATGTCGCAGCGAAAACCGTCCACACCCTTCGATGCCCAGTAGCGCAATATATGCAGCATCTTGAGCCAGACCTGGGGGATCGGAGAAAAATGCCGTGATCCGTCACCATAGTCGACACCGTAATTGAGCTTTACAGTCTCATACCAGTCATTGGAAGTCGGGAAAGCAGTGAAACAGTCATTGCCCGATGCCTTCGCCGGAAACTCCACATAAGCATCGTCACCCTCTCCGAGAGGTATCGATGGAGAAAAGCGCTGGCGGGGAAGATAATAGAAATCGTTTTGGGGAGAAAAAAACATGCCGGGATAATCCGACGCCCCGAAATCCTCTATGCCCGAAGGCTTGGCATCGCTGTGATAGCGGCGTGCCACATGATTGGGAACAAAATCGATTATGACCTTCATGCCGGCCTCATGGGTGCGGGCAACAAGAGACTCAAACTCCTCCATGCGCCGGGGCACATCCACCGCTATATCGGGGTCGATATCATAATAATCCGAAATAGCATACGGGCTACCGGCACGCCCCTTCACCACATAGGCATTGTCACGCTCGATCCCGTAACGGCTGTAATCCACATCATGGGCATGCTCGATTACACCGGTATACCACACATGAGTGACCCCGAGATCCTTTATGCCCTCAAGCACACGCGGCGTGATATCATTCATCTTGCCGGAACCGTTCTGCTCTATGCCCCCCCACGGCACACACCGGGAGTTATAGTTTGTGAAAAGCCGTGGCAAAAGCTGGTATATGATAGGTTTCTCCGTCATTGTCACTTCACTGTCTGGCGATCGGCCGCAAAAGCGCTCCGTCCGGCCGAATAACCGGTCAGATAGACGCTGTGTATGTTCGATAAATCAAATACTCTGTAATGAGCCAGCATCTCGACAGTCACGACCTTGTCGCAGAGAGGCTCGTCAAGACGCACGTTCGACTTGGCCAGAAGATGATAACTCCTCATGGCGACCTCTGTGAGAGTCGGACGGAAATCATCCTCGCTCCTGACACATGGGCTGACATTGATACCCACGACACTATCGCAACAGTCACGCAGAAGCCATGCCGGAAGATTACGCGCCACACCGCCGTCCACATAATAGTGTCCGTCGATCAGCACCGGACGGAACAGCACGGGGATACTGCACGAAGCCATGACAGCCGGGCCGATATCACCGTGATCGATACAAACCGCCTCACCCGTAGCTATGTCGGTCACACCGATCTTCACAGGCACAGGCAGATCTTCAAGCCGCTTATAGGGAGCGACAGTCTTCTCTATGAAACGTCTGAAAGGATCAAGACTGAAAATACCGCCGCCACCGTCGCGTATGGCAAGCGATGTCATCGACGAAAACTTGCAGCGGTCAAAACGCTTGTGGATCTCATCGGCATCGATACCCGACGCCCACATGACAGCTGCGACCGCACCTGCACTCACGCCCGCGATCACATCCGGCTTCCGGCCGAGCTCCTCCATTGCCTTCAGGACTCCGCCGTGTGCGAAGCCACGGGCGCCGCCCCCGCTGAGGGCGACTCCCAGACCATATCGTGGAGATCCACTGTCAAAAGTCGGTCGAGTCATAATATTGATACTGACTGAAGGCAAAATTACAAATTATACCGTAAATTCGCACAATGAAACAAATATTAATCGCCATATGCGGCATCTTATTGGGAACTATGGCCGCACACGCCGGCGACACAGAAGCCGGCGACGCATCTGTCAGAAGCGTCTCGCTGCTCACATGCCATCCGGGCGACGAAGTCTATGAGCTTGAAGGACACACCGCACTGCGCATAATCTTCTCCGATGGAAACGACATGACCGTAAACTGGGGACTGTTTGACTTCAACTCCCCTAACTTCCTGTACCGCTTCGTAAAAGGAGAGACCGACTACCGCATGGGGGCGGTGCCCACATCACGTTTCCTCGCACAATACTCCGGCGAGGGACGCCGGGTCGACCAGACACCCCTCAACCTCACGCCGGCCGAACGCGACCGGCTAGTGTGGCTCATCGACAGCACATTCAACATCGGGTCACCCGTCTACCGCTACAACTACGTCCTCGACAACTGCGCCACACGACCGATAGACTACATCGAGAACGCAATAGGATCCGCCATCATATTTGCCGACACAACCGCGCTCGGCGACAGAGCAGGCACCACATTCCGCGGCGACATGACAGCATTCCACCGCAACTATCCGTGGTACCAGTTCGGCATAGACCTCGCGCTCGGATCAGGCATAGACCGCGGCATCTCGTCGCGCGAACACCTCTTTGCACCCGCATCACTCGCACTCATGCTCAACGGGGCCACACGACCGGCACCCGATCATTCCGGACAGATCCTTATCGCCGGTCCGTCATCCGTGCTGTTGCCCAACAACGGAGGCGGCCCGGCTGCACCCACCCCATGGCCGCTATCCCCGCTCGCAGTATGCACTCTCATTTGCCTGACAGCAATAGCAGTCTCAGCCCGCGACATCCGCCGCCACAAGATATCCCGATGGTTCGACACAATATACTTCAACCTCGCAGGCACAGCGGGGCTCCTACTCACTTTCCTGATTTTCATATCAGTGCATTATGCCACATCCCCCAACTGGCTCTACCTGTGGCTCAACCCGCTATGCTTCATGGCAGGCACACTCATCTGGATAAAAAAATGCCGCAAAGTTGTTATATTATATCAAATTGTTAACTTTGCAGCTATAGCAGCACTGGGCATCGCCGTCATCTGCGGAGCCCAGATGCTTAATTTTGCGTTTATACCTCTACTTGTAGCCGACATCCTAAGGGCTATCGTCTACATCCGCTCAGCGAAATGGCATTCAGCAACAATCTGACAATCAACAAGACCACTGTCGCCAGGAAACTTGCAGCCGCATTCATCCTGACAATGGCCGCCCCTGCGGCACACTCCGAGGACCCGGCAGCGAGGCCCGTACTCGTCGTCGGAGTGACAGTCGAAGGGTTGTCGGCCGACTATCTTGAACTTCTGCAAGGAAAATTTGGACCCGACGGGCTGAACCGCCTGCTGAAAGATGCAGTGACGATAACCGACCTCGACTTCGGCACACCGCTCGACGGAGCGGCGGCAGCCACCGTCATACACACAGGAGCGGCACCCACTGTCAACGGCATAGCGGCCGGATCGTTCTACAACCGGGATCTGAAGCGAAGCTACAGCGCGTTCCTCACCGACCCTGCCGCCGACATTCCGGCCAACTACTCCCCCCAACGCATTATCGCCACAACAATCGCCGACGAGTTGCGCATCGACGGCGGAGGAATGGGAGAAGTGCACTCTATCGCGCCCGACGCCGCTCTCGCAATAGCTGGAGCAGGACATGCCGCCAACACAGCACACTGGATCAGCGACACCGACGGACGATGGGTGACATCAGCCGCCTACCCCGACAGTCCGCCACTGATACAGAACTACAACCGCACACATTCCGTAGCCACCGTACTCGACACACTGGCATGGGCCCCCGTGATATCGGTCAGCGAATATCCCGACATTCCGTCATTCCGTCGGGCATACCCGTTCACCATCAGATTCGGCCGGGGAGAAGCGGCACGATATGCAATGTTCAAGTCTGCCCCTGTGGTCAATCAGGTAGTGACCGATCTGGCCATAGAGTACATGCGGTCACTGGATCCGGGAAAACACGAAGCGCCCGACATGATCTCGCTTGCCTACACCGTAAGGCCATACCCTTATGGACGCGACAACGACTACAAGCTTGAGACAATGGACGGGTACCTGAGGCTCGACCGCGACATAGCAAGGCTGATGAAAGCCATCGACGAGAACGGCCCCGGAATGGATCGCACGCTCTTTTTTGTCGCAGGCACACCGCCCACATCGCGCACAAGACGCGACGACGAAAAATGGCAGCTGCCCGGTGGAGAGTTCCACGTCAAGCGAGCGATTTCCCTGCTCAACCTATACCTCATCCAGAAATTCGGGAACGGAGAATGGATCACCGGCTATCACAACGGATATTTTTACATAAATCCGACACTTGTAGCAAACCTTGAGATAGATCCCGTTGTTGTCAGAAAGGAAACAGCGGCATTTCTGCGACGCATGAGCGGCGTGGCCTACGCCTACACCATCGATGAAGTCACTTCAAGAGACATACACGACAACTCGGAAGCTGTATGCCGCAACACACGGCTCGATTCCTCAGGCGACGTTCTTGTCACCGTAGCTCCGGGATGGCAGATTATTGAAGAAAACCAGACATCGACTCCCGTTCCGCTTGTCGAGCGCATGGCATCATCCACGTCGCCCGCTTTCATCATGGCTCCCGGAGTAGCGCCGCAGAAAATCACGGTTCCGGTAGATGCGAGAGTTCTTGCACCCACCGTGACCGGACTGATGCGCATACGGGCTCCGAGCGGAGCGTCGATTGCACCGCTGCGGCTGCTGAAACCGTAGCTGTCACCATCCCCTATTTCCGTTCATCACAAGACACAACTTAGACAACACGCAAGAATTCAATATGTCACTGACATCAATACTCAACAAGATATTCGGCAACAAATCCCAGAGGGATCTCAAAGAGATACAACCAATTATCAATAAAATCAAAGCGATCGGCCCCGAGGTAAAACAGCTCGATGTCGACGGACTGCGCCACCGCATCGACGAGGTGCGAGCCGACATAGCCGACGCGATCGCCGCCGACCAGCAGGCTATCGACGAGATCAAGACCAAAGTCGAGACACTGCCGTTCGACGAGCGCCAGCCGCTTTGGGATCAGATCGACCGCCACGAGAAAAACATTCTCGACACCCTTGAAGACAAACTCAACGAGCACCTTCCGGTAGTCTTCGCCGTAATGCGCGAGACAGCCGCACGCTTCGCCGCTTCGCCGGAAGTCGTTGTCACAGCGACCGATCTCGACCGACAGCTCGCAGGCGAAGGACGCGACTTCGTCACTATCGACGGCGACAAAGCGATCTGGAAAAACCACTGGCTTGCAGGAGGCAACGAGATAACATGGGACATGGTGCACTACGACGTGCAGCTCATCGGCGGCGTTGTGCTTCACCAGGGCAAGATTGCCGAGATGGCGACCGGTGAGGGTAAGACACTCGTTGCGACACTGCCGGTCTTCCTGCGCTCGCTGTCAAAACGGGGCGTACACGTTGTCACCGTCAACGACTACCTCTCAAAGCGTGACTCCGAGTGGATGGGACCGCTCTACATGTTCCACGGATCGACCGTCGACTGCATCGACAAGCACGAGCCAAACACTGCGGCACGCCGCCGGGCATATGAATGCGATATCACGTTCGGAACCAACAACGAGTTCGGATTCGACTACCTCCGCGACAACATGGCCATGTCGCCGGCCGACATGGTACAGCGCAAACACTACTACGCGATTGTCGACGAGGTTGACTCGGTGCTCATCGACGATGCGCGCACACCGTTGATCATTTCCGGTCCGGTTCCCAAAGGCGAAGATCAGCTGTTCAACGAATACAAGTCAAACGTCGAGAAAGTCGTGCAGGCTCAGAAACGCCTTGTGACCCAACTTCTCGCCGACGCAAAGACAAAACTCGCTTCCGAGGACAAAGACGTGCGCAAGGAAGGCGCCATTCTGCTTTTCCGTGCATTCAAGGGTCTCCCCAAAAACGGCGCGCTCATCAAATTCCTCAGTCAGGAGGGCATGAAAAACATTTTGCTCCAGACCGAAGGATACTATCTCCAGGACAACGCCCGCGAGATGCCAAAGATCACCGATCCCCTCTACTTCGTCATCGACGAGAAAAACCGCAGCGTCGAGCTCACTGACAAAGGCCTCGATGAGCTTACAGGCAAAATCGACGATCCAAACTTCTTCGTTCTCCCCGACATCGCAGCCCAACTTTCGGCACTCGAGGCAGTGGAAGATCCCGCCGAACGACAGGAGCGCAAAGACCAGGCAATGCAGGACTATGCGGTGAAAGCCGAGCGGGTGCACACCGTCACACAGCTTCTCAAAGCATACACTCTCTTTGAAAAAGACGTGGAATATGTGATCGACGAAAACAAGATCAAGATCGTCGACGAGCAGACCGGACGCATCATGGAAGGCCGCCGCTATTCCGACGGACTGCATCAGGCCATCGAGGCTAAAGAAGGAGTCAAAGTCGAAGCTGCGACACAGACATTCGCCACAATCACACTCCAGAACTATTTTCGCATGTACCACCGGCTCGCCGGCATGACCGGTACCGCCGAGACCGAAGCCGGAGAGTTGTGGGATATATACAAACTCGACGTTGTCACGATTCCGACCAATCGACCGATTGCGCGAATCGACATGAACGACCGTGTCTACAAGACAAAGAAAGAAAAATACGCCGCTGTTATCGATGAGATCGAGAACCTGCGCAAACAGGGAAGACCCGTTCTCGTAGGTACGACATCGGTCGAGATTTCAGAGCTGCTGAAACGAATGCTCGACATGCGCAAGATTCCGTGTCAGGTGCTCAACGCCAAACTGCACCAGAAAGAGGCGGAAGTTGTCGCGCTTGCCGGACGCACAGGCACCGTGACAATCGCCACCAACATGGCCGGACGTGGTACCGACATCAAGCTCTCCGACGAAGTGAAAGCGGCGGGAGGACTCGCAATCATAGGCACAGAGCGTCATGAGTCACGTCGCGTCGACCGCCAGCTGCGCGGCCGTTCAGGCCGTCAGGGCGACCCGGGTTCATCGGTGTTCTACGTCTCGTTTGAGGATCAGCTCATGCGTCTGTTCGCGACCGACCGTGTCATGAAGATGCTCGACACACTCGGCCTCAAGGAAGGTGAGATGATCGAGAGCAAGATGGTCACGCGTGCTATCGAGAACGCCCAGAAGCGCGTCGAGGAAAACAACTTCGGCATACGCAAGCGCCTGCTTGAATACGACGACGTGATGAACAAGCAGCGCACCTACATCTACAACCGTCGTCACCACGCGCTTGTGGGAGAGCGCATAGGCATCGATATCGCCAACATGCTCTACGACATCGTCGAGAACATTATCGACACCTACGGCCTAAACGCCGAGAACTACGATGAAATGTCGGCAGAGGCGATGCGCACACTCACAATCGAACTTCCGTTCACACGCGACGAAATAGGCTCGCTCACAAGAGAGAACGCCATCGACAGCCTGCACCGTGCGGCAAATGAAGCTCTTGAGCGCAAAAGCCGCCGCATAATCGACGTGACACTTCCCGTAGTGAGAGAATGGGTTGAAAACAGAGGACATCAGGGAAAAATCATCGTTCCGCTCACCGACGGAAAACGCCTTTTCCAGCTTCCGGTCGATATTATCGAAGCATACAACACCGAGTGCCGCTCGATTGTAAAGGAATGGCACAAGGCGATCATGCTCGTTACAATCGACGAGCTCTGGAAAGAGCATCTGCGTGAGCTCGACCAGCTCCGTCAGTCGGTACAAAATGCATCCTACGAGCAGAAAGATCCTTTGGTAATCTACAAGGTCGAGTCATTCCACCTCTTCGAGGGCATGCTCAGCCGCCTCAACGACAAGGCCATGTCGGCACTCATGCGCGGTCAGGTCTTCGTGCGCCAGCCGGCTCCGATGCCACAACAACAGCAGCAGACCGCCGATGAGACTCAGGCACAGCAGGAGGCTCCGCGAAAAGAAGTGGAAGTCAAAGAGGCGGCACCCGAAATGCCGCGCGACTACTCCCGATACCATGCAAGCAAAGAGGCACTTCCGGGAGAAGCCGAGCAGCGTGCGGCGGCAAGTGCCCGCCAGGGAGGACCGCAGAAAGTCATGCCCGCACAGGCCGGACCACGCATCGGACGCAACGACCCATGCCCATGTGGGTCAGGCAAGAAATTCAAAAACTGCCACGGTCGCAACGCCTGACCACAACACTGTTCTAATGATACAGGGGCGCGCTCATGCGCGCCCTCTTCATTATTTCAGCACCCGGTAAATCCAATCCCATGAAAAGTAATCCTTTCCATGCCGTGATATTTACGGCCATAATATGCATTGCATCGGGTTGCTCCTCGTCAAAGCACTCGCTCACATACTTCGAGCAACTGAAAAAGCTCCCCGACGGTGAAATGCCGGTAACAATACCGCAGCTGCGCATTGTACCCGACGATGCATTGCTCATCACCGTCAACACCGAGGTGCCCGATGCCTCGGCACCCTACAACGT
>JAIDKP010000254.1 GCA_029051445.1 Muribaculaceae bacterium
CGACCTGCCCGGCGAGAACAAGTCGGGTTTCGGCACAGCGGGCGGCGTGAGCGAACTCCCGCTCGAGACCTGCCAGCAAATCGTGAACGGCTCGTGGGGCTATCACGTGAACAAGATGAACTGCAAGTCGCCTGTCGAACTTATCAACACACTGGTCGCAACCGCAGGAAAGGGTGCGAATCTGCTTCTCAACATCGGTCCGCGTCCCAACGGGTCAATCCCCGGACCTGCGGCTGAGTCGCTGCGCGGACTTGGCAAGTGGATAAGCAAGTACGGCGAGACTATCTATGAGACCGACAAAGGCGATATTTCAGGTGCCTGGGGATCGTCGACACGCAAGGGCGACCGACTGTTTCTGCATATCACACACCGTCCCGGCGACGAGCTTTATCTGCCTCTGGGATGCAAGGTGAAGTCGGCAAAGATGTTCATAGGGGGCGCACCGGTGAAGTTTAACCAGTGGAAACATGGCATACAGCTGCAATTGCCCGAGGCGACCGACGGTGAGCCTGTGATGGTGATCGAACTGGTCACGGCCGGAAAAATAGTTTTGTAACAAGGTGCCTTTCAGGCACTCTTTATGTAAGGGTTCTTTGTCCGGGCGCACCTGACGGTGCACCCGGCTAATTTTTTTAAATGCCTTTCAGGCATTTGGCATAAGGAGATGCAACCCGCACAAGCGGGTTGAAGATAGATGCACCGTGATGCCCCCCTCATGTAGCAGTCTGACGACTGCAACATGGGGTTACATCATATTTGACTGCCGCCGGCAGTCGAATTGCAAAATTGCTCTTTTATAGCTACAATAGCCGGATAGCTAAAGTAGGAAGAAGGGGGATCAGGGTTATTTGGCGGAGGGATCGTCGTACATTTCGTCGATCTCTTTTTTGTAGTGGTCGTTGATGACGGGACGCCGCAACTTCAATGTGTTGGTCAACTCACCTGAGTCCATGGTGAATTGTTGTGACAGCAATGTTATGCGTTTAACCCATTCATATCGGGCAAGGCGATACTGTATGCGCGATATGCGCTTCATGATATACTCTTTGACCCACGGCAGGTTGAGCAATGCCTCACTTGAGATTGTATCGGCCTGACGCATACCTCTGCGTGTGCGTGCGTAGCGTCTAATGGCTTCGACCGACGGCACGATCAGCGCAGTGACAAATTTACGTCCCTCTCCTATGACCGCAGCCTGCTCGATAAAGCGGTCTTCGGTGAGGAGACTCTCGAGTGCCTGCGGCGCGATGTATTTTCCGTTTGAAGTCTTGATGAGATCCTTGATGCGGTCGGTGATCCAGAGATTGCCTTCGTCATCAATGCGGCCGGCATCTCCTGTGCGGAACCATCCGTCGTGAGTAAAAGCCGCGTCAGTTTCCTCAGGTTTGTTCCAATAACCGCGCATGACTGTGGGTGCTTTGACCTGCACCTCCAATGTCTCGGGATCAATGCGCACATCTATGCCGTCAAGCGCTGTGCCTACGGAACCTATGCGATATCCTGCCGACGGGTAGCAGGAGACTGTCGCCGTTGTCTCAGAAAGGCCGTAGCCGACAAGCACGTTTACACCCAATGCATGGAAGAACTCGTTTACGGTATCTCCGATCGGTGCTCCTGCTGTGGGGAACATTTTGCCACGGTCAACGCCCATCGCCCGACGTATGGGCCGGAATATATTGCGGTCACAGATGCGATAGCTCATTTCAAGGAGACGCGGTACCGGAAGACCAAGCCTGATGTAATGCAGATTGCGCGAGCGTCCGACCGACATAGCGGCACGAAATGCCATGCGCTTTACCACCGAAGCATTTTCAAGTTTCTCACGTATGGCATCGTAGGCTTTCTCCCAGAAGCGCGGCACAGAACACATGAACGTAGGAGACACGTCCTTTACCGCTTTTGCCACATCTTTTGGATCGCGGTTTATGTAGACCCGAGTTCCGCAATGAAGGCAGTAGTAGGTCCAGGCTTTCTCAAATATATGGCTAAGGGGCAGGAAACAGAGTGATGTGTCGAGTTTTGGATTAAAGCCTTTAAAACGCCTGTCGTGGAATCTTATGGCCTCGTCGAAGCAGTGATGTGTCAGCACAGCTCCTTTTGGCTCTCCGGTAGTGCCGGATGTATAGATGAGGGTAGCTATGTCTTCGGGAACCGCCGCTGCCATTATCGCTTCGACAGATTTGCGGTTTTCCTCAAGCGCAATGCTTCCTGACTCAATGAAGTCGGAGAACATCACAGTCGTTTTGTCGTCGCTATCAATGACAACGTCGTCCATCGCCACAATACACATAAAGCCCTCGTGCAGCGAGTGCAACCGCCGCGCATTGTCGTATTGCTCCCGGCCTCCGCAGAAAAGGATTGCCGCACGACAGTCATTGACTACATAGGCGACCTGATCGGGACTTGAGGTCGAGTAGATCGATACAGGAACCGCCCGAAGACGGTATGCCGCAAAATCAACGACAAGCGCCTCGGCCCGGTTTGGCGAATACACCGCAACACATTGTCCGGCAGTTATCCCCTTTGCATATAAAGCGGAGGCCAGAGCCTCTACGCGCCCTGCAAAATCTTTCCAGGATACTTCATTCCACTTGTCGGAAACCGACTTGCGGTCGGCAAACACGATATCATCAGATTTGCCTTCACCGATCTTACGGGACAGAAGCCCTGTCAATATATTCTGATAATCCATCTATTTTCAAAAAATACGATGCAAAGATAATAAATATAATGTTGCAGGTTGCCATTTAGACCGCTACTACTTATCTTTGTGAAAAACAAACGGAAATATGGCACAGTATTATTACCTTGACAGCAGTAACGCACAGCATGGCCCCGTCGACGAGTCGCAGCTGACTGCAAACGGAGTAACCTCAAGCACTCTGGTGTGGTGCGTGGGTATGAACGACTGGAAGCCGGCAGGCGAAGTATCGGAGCTGGCATATATTTTCAGGGGACAGCCGGCAGGCACGCCTTATGCCGCTCCCGGCAACAGCTACTACGGCCAGCAGCCTTCGGGCGCTCCGATGGCTACCGGCATCGCTCCGTCCAACAATCTCGTGTGGGCTATTCTATCGACGGTTCTTTGCTGCCTGCCGCTCGGTATCGTATCAATCATATATGCCTCACAGGTCGATTCAGAGTGGACACGCGGCAACTACAACGAGGCTTACCGCAAATCGCGTCTTGCCAGAAACTGGGCAATCGCTTCGGCCTGCTCGGGTCTTGTTGTCAGCATAATCTACATGGCTTGCATATTCTTAGGCGCATTTGCAGAAGTTCTCGGCAATCTCTGATCACAGTCATCGCCGTTGCCGCAGCCGCAGTGACGGCGATAACAGTGTGGCTTGTCGATCCGAACGAGGCGGTGTGGATGCCCAAGTGCGCCCTGAAGCTGCTTACGGGCTACGACTGCCCCGGATGCGGTGCCACTCGCGCGCTGCACGCCGCTCTGCATGGAGATCTTGCTGCTGCAATAAGATATAATTTTTTTCTTGTGGCCGGGCTGGGGTATGCCATACTTGCCGCCGCAGCGTCATGGCTGCCTGTGTCGCGCAGGCATGAGAGGTTGCGCCGTGCGGTTTTAGGGCGTACGGCCGGATGGGTCTATATCACGCTGTTTTTCGCGTGGTGGATAGTCAGGAATATTTTAGGCATCTAATTACCCCTAAGATTGCAGAAGTTCGATATAGGAGGGTATATCGTGATGAAAGCGATAGTCCGAGGGCTCTGAGGGATCGGCCTTGCAACAGTAGTGATCGAGACCATTGCTTACGATGATCCATCGGGTGCCAAGAACCATATTGTAGCGCAGTATCTGATCAAAAACATTAGCGTTGATGGCGACGGACGGGGCTTTGTATTCAATGATTGCCACCGGATGCGCCGAGGCGTCGTAGATGACAGTGTCGCATCGACGCGGCCTACCGTTGTGGCTAAGCGACACTTCGTTTGCCATACGACCCGGCGGATAATGCAAAGCCCCAGCAAGAAAGGCGACAAAGTGCTGCCGGACGCGCTCTTCGGGCGTATAGGCTACCCAACGCCTGCGCAGCGGGTCGAAGACCTGAACGGTACCGTCGGGCTGCCGGCGCAACTGCAACCGCACCGGAGGAAGTCTCAGAGGTGTCGAGTCGGTCACGGCAATCAACGAATCAATAGGGTTTACGGTATTTATCGGACGTTCCGGATGACGCATCTTCCATGACCGACAGGTAGGAAGCGTAGCGGCTTTGGGATATGAGCGACTGCTCAAGTGCGTCTTTGACAGCGCATCCGGGCTCTCCGGTGTGTGTGCAGTCGCCAAAACGGCACTCCCGTCCTTTAGCAAATATTTCCGGGAAATAATGGCTTACCTCACGGGGATCCATGTCGATGGTACCGAACCCTTTTACTCCGGGTGTGTCGATGACATAACCGGCATCGCCCGGCAAGGGGAACATCTCGGAGAATGTGGTGGTGTGCATGCCTGTACCGTGAATGTCGGAGATGCGGCCAGTGCGTAGGTCGAGACCGGGTATAAGCTCGTTGATGAGGGTTGTCTTGCCTACACCTGAATTGCCGGATATGAGTGTGATCTTGTCTGACAACAGCGCGCGCAGGGTGTCGATGCCCTCGCCTGTGCGGGCCGAGATGCCGACAACATCATAGCCTATTGAGCGATAGAGGTAGCTGAACGCTTCGAGATACTCGCTCTCGTCGCTGTCGGGCTCAATCAGATCGGTCTTGTTGACCACAATGACGGCATGGACTCCATAGGCCTCGGCTGTAGCGAGAAAACGGTCGATAAAGGTAGTGGAGGTGACCGGGTTGAACAACGTGACCACCAACAGTGCCTGGTCGATGTTGGCGGCAAGAATGTGCGACTCTTTGGAGAGGTTGCTCGCACGGCGTATGATGTAGTTCTCACGCGGCAGCACCTTGGTTATGAATGCTTCTCCGGGGGTTGCTCCCTGCCTGATCTCGACATGATCCCCCACTGCCACCGGATTGGTCGTGCGCAGACCACGTATGCGGAAGTTTCCTTTGGCAGCACACATGATCTCGCTACCGTCGGGTGTGAGCACGACGTAACGGCTGCCAGTGTTGCGTATGACTAAATTGTAATCCACGTTGCTGAATACAATGCCAAAGGCACCGTGTGAGTTCAACGCATAGCCGACTCATCCGGTGCCTCTGTGACTGTTTTACAATATCGATCTTTCGCTCAGAACGGGAGATCGTCGGATCCGGAAGGAGCGGCGTCGCCTACAGGTGCGGGAGGAAAGTCGACAGGGAAATCGGCCGGAGCAGGCTGCTGCGGCGCAGCTGCGCCATCGAGGTGCTCGGCCTTCCAGCCGCGGATGCTGGTGTACCAGCGTCCATTGTATTCACGACTCTCGATATCGAAGCTGAGCTTGATTGTCTGTCCTCCCTCGAGAGGATACAGGTCGGCACGGTCTCCAAAGAAGTCGAAGAAGACTTTTTTGGGATAGGTCTCCTGAGTCTCGAGGACGTACTCGCGTTTTTTCCAGGGGTTGCCCGTCTTGCTTGTGCCCGAAACGGGAGGCAGAGCCACTATAATCTTGCCTGTAATTTCCATATATTACTGGTTAGTAAAATTTTATCATCCCACGGCAATTTCGCCGGCAATGGATGCCGATTACCGCTGTAAATGCAAATATACATAAAAAGGAGCGAATATTGCGTTTAAAGAGGATAAATGCGCTAAATTTGTAAGACATTTATCAACCCGCAAAAACCATTCATGGATTTCAAGCTACAGGCCACAGCCCCCGGCACTCAGGCAAGAGCCGGTGAAATAACCACCGATCACGGCACAATACTCACTCCGGTCTTCATGCCGGTGGGAACGGTAGGATCGGTCAAGGGCGTACACATGTGTGAGCTGCGTGACGACATCAAGGCACAGATAATTCTCGGCAACACGTATCACCTGTATCTTCGTCCGGGACTGGACGTGCTTCGCGGAGCAGGAGGCCTGCACAAGTTCAACAGCTGGGAAAAGCCGATACTGACCGACAGCGGGGGCTTTCAGGTGTTCTCGCTCTCCTCGACCCGCAAGCTCAAAGAGGAAGGAGTCGAATTCCGCAGCCATCTCGACGGATCGAAGCACCTCTTCACACCTGAAGGCACCGTCGACATACAGCGGGTGATCGGCGCGGACATAATCATGGCTCTTGACGAGTGCACCCCCGGCACCGCCGACAAGGCATACGCCAAAAAGTCGCTCGACATGACGATGCGCTGGCTTCACCGCGGGTGGGAGCGCTTCAGATCGACCGAAGGGCTTTATGGTTACAACCAGACGTTTTTCCCGATAGTGCAAGGATGCACGTATCCCGATCTGCGACGTCGCGCCGCCGAGGAAGTAGCCGCTCTCGGAGCCGACGGAAATGCCATAGGCGGTCTTGCCGTGGGCGAGCCTGCCGAGGTGATGTATGAGATGATCGAAGTCGTCAACGAGGTTCTTCCCGCCGACCGTCCCCGCTATCTCATGGGGGTCGGCACGCCGGTCAACATACTCGAGGCCATCGACCGCGGTGTAGACATGATGGACTGCGTGATGCCCACACGCAACGGACGCAACGGAATGCTGTTCACCAAAAACGGCATAATGAACATGCGCAACAAGAAGTGGGCCGATGACTACTCTCCTATCGAGGCCGACGGAGCCAGCGAGGTCGACCGCATCTATTCGCGCGCCTATCTGCGCCACCTTATGATTTCGGGAGAGCTGCTCGGACTACAGATAGCATCTATCCACAATCTGGCTTTCTATCTCTGGCTCACACGCGAGGCCCGCGAGCATGTTATCGCCGGAGATTTCAAGTCATGGAAAGAGATGATGATACCGCGTCTGACGCAACGCCTGTAAAAAAGAAATGTTCCGCGATGACTAAACTGAAGAAAATAGGCCACGGAATAGCCGGAGCCGCCAAAAAAACTCCCGGAAGTCGTAAAGCGGGCAATTTTTTGGGACGTCTCTGGCGCAAATTCAAGATACTTGACCGCTATATCATGGGCAAGTTTCTTGGCACCTATGTGTTTGCGATCGCGCTGATTCTGGCCATCACGGTGATGTTTGACATCAACGAGAAGCTCGACGCTTTCCTGAAGGCTCCGCTAAAGGCCACGGTGTTTGACTATTTTCTGAACTTTCTCCCCTATTTCGCCAACCAGTTCAGTCCGCTTTTCACGTTTATCGCCGTGATATTCTTCACGTCGAAGCTCGCAGGCAACTCAGAGATCATCGCAATGCTGTCGTCGGGCGTGAGCTACAAGCGTCTGCTCCGTCCCTATCTCGCATCGGCCGCCGTAATCGCCATAGCCACTTTCATACTTTGGTCTTATATCATCCCTCCGGCCAACATCAAGCGCATCGATTTCACCAACACCTATGTGA
>JAIDKP010000255.1 GCA_029051445.1 Muribaculaceae bacterium
CGCTCGGGAACGTTGGTGTATATAGCGCGCACTTTGAGTTTCTTCATTGTGAGCTGGAGCTTACCACCGGCTTTCACACCTTCGGCGTGTCCTTCGAGCTTAACGGGTACCTCGATAACAACGGGCTTGGTGTCATTTACTTCGAGGAAGTCCATGTGAAGGATGGTGTCTTTTACGGGGTGGAACTGGATATCCTTGAGGACAGCCATTTTCTTTCCGCCGTTGTAGTCGATCTCAACAGCAAAGATGTCGGGTGAATATACAAGCTTGCGGATATCGTCGACACTTACAACGAGGTCGGTAGTGATGATGCCTTTTCCGTCGCCGATCTCGATGAGCTTTTCACCGGCTTTGAGTTCTCCCTTGAACGGAAGTTCTACAACGTCGTTGCCATTAAGAACTACCGGAATCTTGCCCTCAGCACGGAGAGCCTTGGCTGCCTTTTTGCCGAGATCGGTACGCGGCTGAGCCTGAAGCTTGAATGTTTCCATTTTGTTGTTTAATTTTTTTGTGTTACTCAAAATTGAGAAGTTGTCGCTTCTTAATTTCCCATCACACGCTTGCGCTTGAATTCAAGTGCGCGGGCTAAAAAGCGGTGCAAATTTACGATATCTATTCCGAATATGCAACGGTGTTTAGTTGCTGACCGGACTTTTTTCATTGTCGTTCCTGGTTGTTGTTTCATAGGATGACAGGTCGCGCGGAAGATTTAAGAAAAAATGTCATTATTTTTCTTTGAAATTGTATGTTGTTAAACATATTATTGCTAAATTTGCGTCTGTAAAATCAGAGAACATAATTTTCTATTCATAACTAACTATGACTAAAATCGGTATTAACGGATTCGGCCGTATCGGCCGTTTCGTATTCCGTGCTTCGACCAAGCGCGACGACATCGAGGTAGTTGCTATCAACGACCTTCTTCCTGTAGACTACATGGCATACATGCTCAAATATGACACAATGCACGGTCAGTTTGACGGTACTGTCGACTATAACATGGAGAAGAGCCTCCTTATCGTAAACGGCAAGGAGATCCGCGTTACTGCATGCAAGAACCCCGCAGAGATCGCATGGGGCGAAGTTGGTGCTGAGTATGTTGTAGAGTCAACCGGTCTCTTCCTCACCGAGGAGAAGGCTCAGGCTCACATCGAGGCTGGTGCCAAGTATGTTGTTATGTCGGCTCCCTCAAAGGATGCCACTCCTATGTTTGTTGTAGGTGTAAACGACAAGACCTATGCCGGTCAGAAGTTCGTGTCTAACGCTTCTTGCACCACCAACTGTCTTGCTCCTATCGCTAAGGTGCTCAACGACAAGTGGGGTATCACCGACGGTCTCATGACTACCGTTCACTCGACAACAGCAACACAGAAGACTGTAGACGGTCCCTCGATGAAGGACTGGCGCGGTGGCCGTGCTGCTTCGGGCAACATCATCCCCTCGTCGACCGGTGCTGCCAAGGCTGTAGGTAAAGTTATCCCCGAGCTCAACGGCAAGCTCACCGGCATGTCGATGCGTGTCCCCCCCCTCGACGTTTCGGTTGTTGACCTGACTGTCAACCTCGCCAAGCCCGCTACCTACGCAGAGATCTGCGCAGCTATGAAGGAGGCTTCTGAGGGTGAGCTCAAGGGTATCCTCGGCTACACTGAGGACGCAGTTGTATCGAGCGACTTCCTCGGCGATGCCCGCACTTCTATCTTCGACGCAAAGGCCGGTATCGCTCTTACCGACACTTTCGTTAAGGTTGTAAGCTGGTATGACAATGAGATCGGCTACTCGAACAAGGTTCTCGACCTCATCGCAGTTATGAAGAAGTACAACGGCTAATCCGATATAAATACTTCAACCTACAAGAGGCTGTGTCAAAATAGGCGCAGCCTCTTTTTATAAGCTGCTGTAAAACATAAAACA
>JAIDKP010000256.1 GCA_029051445.1 Muribaculaceae bacterium
CTTGTGGTTTATACCGACGGTGCACGTGTTGAGCGTCAGGACTACCGCGTCAAGGGCAAGCCGCTGATGCCTGAGGGGCGTCTTGTTGTAATGGTGAACCAGAATTCGGCTTCGGCAAGCGAGATTTTTGCCGGAGCGATCCAGGATAATGACCGTGGTCTAATCGTCGGCCGCCGCACGTTCGGCAAGGGTCTTGTCCAGCGTCCTTTCCCCTTTCCCGACGGCTCGATGGTGAGACTGACCGTCTCCCGCTATCATACTCCTACCGGCCGTTCTATTCAGAAACCATATGTCAACGGAGCCGGAGATGATTACCGTATGGATCTTTATAACCGATATATGTCGGGTGAGTTCATGAGTGCCGACAGCATTCATTTCGCCGACTCGCTGAAGGTTGAGACGCTCAAGAATCATCGTCCGGTCTATGGCGGTGGCGGCATTATGCCTGATATGTTTGTTCCTATCGACACGACAATGTATTCAGATTATTATCGTGATCTGATGGCCAACGGTATTTTCAACAGGTATGCTGTCGAGTATGTCGACAGTCACAGGGATGAGATCAAGAGTAAGTATCCGACGGAGAGTGATTTTGTCAGGAATTTCAATTTTACCCAGGATATGATCAACGCGCTTGTGCTGATGGGTGAGAAAAACGGTGTGGAGCTGAATCAGGAAGGTTTCGACAAAAGCCGCGATATAATCTGTGCGATCACCAAGGGGCTGATTGCCCGCGATGTATGGGACATGAACGGATATTTCCGCAGTGTGAATCCTGTAAGCCGCGGGACATATGAGAAGGCTCTTGAGCTTGTCAACAACAAGGCTCTTTATGACCAACTTATAAGCGGAAGTGGGAAGGATTAGGCGATTTCTGACCGATATAATGGCCGGGGCTGTTATGGCAGTCCCGGCCGTGTCGTGCACAGGGGTGGAGAAGGGGATTGAAAATGGTGAAGCGGAGTCACGCATCGAGGGGTGGGGGCAACCGCTGATTTCTGTGGCTTGTATGCGCGATGAGCCTAGACATGGCTCTGAACTGGTGTCGCAGTGTCTGCTCGGAGTGCCTGTTGCGGTCATGGGACGTGACGGCGAATGGCTCGACGTGATGACTCCGGAGGGATATCGCGGCTGGGTTAACATGTCTTCGATTGTAGAAAAAAGCGACCGTGAAATGGCAGAATGGCGGTCGTCGGAAAGATATGTCGTGGATTCGCCGACAGAAATACGTGTATATGCCGACAATAGTCTTGCCGCAGATGGAGGCATAGTGACGGATCTTGTCGACGGGTGTATTGTGGAAGGGGGGATGACCGGAACACCCAGAGTGTTGTCGGTGACGCTTCCCGACGGGCGTAGCGGATATGCCGATGCCTGTCGCTTTATCGAGATAGGGGAGTGGAGCAACCAAAGCCACAATGTTGAGAAGATCATCTCCCGTGCCGAGTCTCTGGCGGGTGTCCCATATCTCTGGGGAGGGCTTTCGACGAAGTCGATGGATTGTTCGGGGCTTGTCAAGTTATGCTACTGGGCCAACGGTATAGTAGTGTTGCGCGATGCCTCGCAGCAGGCGCAATGCGGAGAGCCGGTAGACCGTGACGGAATAGAGCGCGGTGATCTGTTGTTTTTCGGTAATGCCGAGACCGGCAGAGTGACTCATGTGGGTATTTATGAGGGCGACAGCATGTATGTGCACAGTTCGGGACGGGTCAGGTTAAACAGTCTTGATCATGAGTCGCCTGATTATATGGAAAAACATTATCTTAGTAGCAGACGTCTGCGCGATGCGGCAGGAACCGAGGGTGTGACAATGGTGAGGGATCATCCATGGTTTTTCTGACAATAAACAAATGCCACTATATCACACTGATAAACCACAATGGACAGAAGAACTTTTTTGCGCAACAGCGCGCTTGGTGCGGCTGCGGTCGCGTTTGCACCGTTCGGACTAAACGGTCAGGTAAGGAAGGCGATGAAGCCCGGAAAGCTCAATCTGTCGTTTGTGCCACATGAGCTTCAGTTGCGTCATGCGTTCAATCTTGCCAAGTCGAGCCGGAGGGTTACTCCCGATGTGCTTGTGAGAATCGAGCTTGACGGTATAACAGGCTATGGTGAGGCTTCGATGCCCCCGTATCTCGGAGAGAGCGAGAAGTCGGTGTGCAATTTTCTGTCGCAACTTGATCTGGAGCAGTTTAAGGATCCTTTCCAGATAGCTGAGATACATCGGTATATGGATACAGTGGCTACCGGCAATCATGCCGCCAAGTGCGCAGTCGATATCGCGCTGCATGATCTGGTTGGCAAGATCATGGGGCAGCCGTGGTATAAGATATGGGGTCTGAATGCCGATGATGCGCCTTGCACTTCGTTTACGATCGGTATAGACACTCCTGATACAGTCAGGCAGAAGGTGGAGGAAGCATCTCCCTATAAAGTGCTTAAAGTGAAGATGGGACTCAACCGTGACAAGGAGACGGTTGAGCTTATAAGAAAAATGACAGATGTGCCGATCTGTGCCGATGTCAATCAAGGGTGGACGAAACGGGAGAAGGCTCTCGAGATGTGCCATTGGCTTGCTGAGCGCAACTGCCTGTTTGTAGAGCAGCCGTTTGACAAGGATGATGTAGAGAATACCGCTTGGCTTCGTGAGCGTTCGCCACTTCCGATCATAGCCGATGAGGCTGTTCATGGTGTTGACGATGTAAGACGCATGGCTGATATATACGACGGTATCAATATCAAGTTGATGAAGTGCGGCGGGATGCATGAGGCACATCAGATGGCTATTGTGGCTAAAGCGTTGGGGCTTAAGGTTATGCTTGGCTGCATGACTGAGACGTCGTGTGGTGTAACAGCAGCCGCCCAGCTGGCACCTATGGCCGACTGGGCGGATCTGGACGGTAATCTGTTGATTACCAATGACCCGTTTGACGGGGTTAAGATCGTGGAGGGAAAGGTGACTTTACCTTCGGATCGTCCCGGAATCGGGGTTGTGGAGATTTAGAGCTTGTTTAGCATTCATTGTTTAAACAACCTCTCAGGGGACGTATTTGCGCACAACAGGGAGGATGAGTCCTTCCATGATTTTGTAGCCTTCGGCATTTGGATGCACTCCGTCGCCTGAGTATGCAGGATCCAATGCCCGGTCGGGTTTTCCGTTGACGAGTGCCGAGTAGTAGTCGACATACGGTATGTCGTGCTTGTCGGCGTAGTCTTTGATGCGCTTGTTGAGTGATGCAATTTTGTCGGAGGAACCTGTGATCTGTGGTGCCCAACCGAATTTCGCCGCAGGCAGTGTGGATGTGAGTATTACCTTTATACCGTTGGCCTGTGCCATCTGTACCATTGCAACGATGTTGTTGAACGACCGGTCTTCGTTGTATGGGCATGTGTTTTCGGCAACGTCGTTGGTTGCCGCATTAATCACTACGAGCGCGGGCTTGATGTTGATAACGTCCTCGATGAAGCGCAGCACAAACTGGTATGTTGTCTGGCCGGAAATGCCTCGTCCGACAAAGTTGTTGTCGGTGAAAAACTCGGCGTGAGTGCGTGGCCATCCTTCGGTGATAGAGTTTCCGAAGAATACGACTCTTCTCGGATCTTCGGGCGCGTTTTTCATGAGTTCGGCGTTCTTGGCCTCATAGCGGCTGTAGAGCGGCCAGTCCCATTTGTCATCGGCGTTAACCGAGAGTGCCGCTATGAGAAGTGTTGCGGCAGAAAGAATAAGTTTTTTCATTGTTATGACAGTGGTTGATGATTTGATCCAATTATCATGGTACATACCTGCGTATGACCGGAAGAACTATTCCTTCCATGATTTTGTAGCCTTCGGCATTGGGATGCACTCCGTCGCCTGAAAGTTCGGCTTTGAAGGCGCGGTCGGGTTTCCCGTTGACAAGTGCCGAATAGTAGTCGATGTAGGGTATGTCGTTGTCTTCGGCATATTTTTTTAGCCGGACATTCATTGATGCGATTTTGTCGGATGATCCAGTGATCTCAGGTGCCCAGCTGAATTTAGCGGCGGGCAGGACTGATGTCAGCAGAACTTTAATTCCGTTGGCCTGCGCCATGTCGACAAGTGCCTTGATGTTGTTGAACGACCTCTCTTCGTTGTAGGGGCATGTGTTTTCGGCAACGTCGTTGCCGGCAGCACATATGACTACAACGGCCGGCTTTAGTTTAATGACATCTTCAAAGAAACGCAGCAGGAAGTGGTAGGTTGTCTGTCCAGAGATTCCTCTCCCGATAAAGTTGTTTTCGGAGAAGAATTCGGGTCGGTGTATCGGCCACCCTTCGGTTATCGAGTTGCCGAAGAATACGACACGTCTTGGATCTTCGGGAGCATTTTTAAGCAACTCGGCATTTGCGTCGGCGTAGTAGTTGTAGCCAGGCCAGTCCCAGTTGTCGTCGGCCGTCGCCGTGATTGCTCCGGCAAAGAGTATTGCGGCTGAAAGGATAAATTTTTTCATGAAATAGATTTAAGTTTAATGATCATTACAAAAATAATAATTTGTTGTAAAAAAAGTGGC
>JAIDKP010000257.1 GCA_029051445.1 Muribaculaceae bacterium
TGGCCTTCTGTATCCCGTCACAACCTGTGTTCGCTCCTAAAAAATACATAAAGACCATACGTGCCGGAATACGCAAATTCAATGCCGAAGATGATGAATCGCTGAATCGCAGAAGCATTCTCAGCAAAGACCAGATGAACTGGCTGAAAGAGATCGAGTCGGCTTCCGACAAGGTGATTTCGCCGCTTCAGGAACTTGAAGACTCGCTGCATACGACCGTCAACTACATCATACTTCCGCTGTTCGCGTTTGCAAATGCCGGAATCTATCTTCTCGACACGGCACCGGCATCTATATTCGAGGGGGTGAGCATCGCCATAATGTGCGCACTGGTATTAGGCAAACTATTAGGTATATTCACATTCTCGTGGCTGACCGTGAAGCTGAGACTCGCGCCAATGCCTGAAAACACCGACTGGAAAATGATGTTTGCAATATCGATGCTTGGCGGTATCGGCTTCACAGTGTCGCTCTTTATCGCCAACTTGTCGTTTGGAGGCGGTTCGCCCGAGCAACTTGAACTGCTGAGTCACGCCAAACTCGGTATTGTAATCGGCTCTGTGCTTGCAGGCCTCCTCGGCTGGCTGTTGTTGCACCGCACCCTCCCCGCCGAAGCCCACACCCCCGAAGAACAAGACGAATAAACCCAACTATATCCGGTCGAGATTTAAACGGTGCATCCCGCATATCGGATTGACGACATGCGGGATGCGTGTATAATGTGATGACGGAATCAGAGAGAGAAGAATTTACTGAAGGCGGCGATGGTGTAACCGACATCGGCGGTGCCGGCAGTCTCACGGCAAGAGTGCATGGCCCACTGGGGAGCGCCCATGTCGACACCGCGAAGGTCGATCTGCGACGTGAGGATATTGCCAAGTGTAGAGCCTCCGGCGACATCGCTATGGTTCACAAAATACTGCACTGGCACGCCGGCCTGATCACATATCGTGCGGAACACCGCAGCCGACTCAGCATCGGTCATATATTTGCAATTGGCATTGACCTTTATAACCGGGCCACCGTTGACAACCGGGTGATTGGTCGGATCCTGCTTCTCAACGTAGTTGGGATGCGTAGCATGGGCGTTGTCGGCCGACACCATGAATGAGTTGTCGATGGCACGCATAAATGCACTTTCGTCGCCCCCAAGAGCTGCTCCGATACGCCTCAGAAGATTGTGAAGCACCGGAGATGCCGCGCCCTGTTTTGTGCCGCTGCCAGTCTCCTCGTTGTCGAAGACAGCCATTACACGTGTCTGTCCGCATGGCTCATCGGCAGTAGCAATGATAGCTGACAGTGCGGCATGGGCCATCATGAGGTCATCGATACGCCCCGAGGTTATAAATTCGCCGCGACGTCCGACAACAGATGCCGGTGTCGTGTCGTAAAGCATCAGGTCGTAGTCGAGAATGTCGGCTGCATCCACTCCGAGTTTATCGGCGACCATGCGTGTCACATATCCCTTCTTGCTTTCCCCTTCGCCAAGACGACCGAGCACGGGGAGCATATCTTTCTGCTTAGACAGCGGATTGCCTTCGTTGACACTGCGATTGTAGTGTATGGCAAGATGTGGGATTGTAAGCATTGGCTCGTCCCATCTCACAAGTCTTGTCTCGGGATGTAGCGCGTCGTGGGTGCGCAGTATGACGCGACCGGCCAGTGAAAGCGGACGATCGAACCATGTGTATAATATGGGGCCTCCGTAGACTTCAGTGTTAAGTTTCAACACATTTCCGTCGCAAAGCACTTCCGGATCGGGCTTGACTCTGAAACAGGGCGAATCGCTGTGTGCCGAGATGATACGCCAGCCATCGGAAGCGCAGCCCGTGCCGACAACAAATGCAAAAACAGCCGATGAATTCTTTACTATATATCTTCGGTCGCCCGGCTTGAGATTCCATTCGTCGCGAGTGTCCAGATACCGGAATCCGGCAGCTTCAAGACGACGTGTCATTGTTTGAACCGCGAAGAAATTACACGGGCTATCATTAAGAAATTCTTTTAGATCCTCTACGTAGTTCATGGTAATATGTTGGATAATCTTATAGTGAAGGAACTG
Organism: Muribaculaceae bacterium; assembly: GCA_029051445.1. GTDB lineage: Bacteria > Bacteroidota > Bacteroidia > Bacteroidales > Muribaculaceae > JAFLTL01. The sequence goes on from JAIDKP010000257.1 coordinate 2,063, forward strand.
TGTCGGGCATCAAGGCAGATATCGTATCGACCGGCATTACACTGTCGGGCAAAAGCGGGAGTGACAGAGTATCGGGTAAGATGCTGTCGCCTGCAACTGCACCGGCCGGACGTATCTCCACACGTCGTCCGCGCGGAATCTCTACCTTTGTTGTCCTCTTTTCAGGCTCTTTTCCCCTAATGGATGCTTCCTCCTGACGATCCAGATAGTCTATCATCATCTGCGACACATTGAACACATCATCGGGATCAACCGGCCGCAATATGCTGTACCACTGAAATTCAGGCAACCTGAAGATTGTGCTTTTGGCAAGATACAAAGGTGTCACAACAGCCTTGACTTCCGGCCAGATTTTCATTCGCTCCATGGTGCTTTTATAGAAATCGGCCGAAAGTGTGCTGCTTTCCATTGTAACCACCTTATTGTAGGTGGAATCATTTTCCATTGGGAAAGAAACGGCCTGAACATTTCCCTCGACATCGAGATGACGCATCTCTCCGTCTACAAAATAAGCAACCATCTCACGCCCCTTGAGCTGATTATAGAAGCCTTCCTCTATTTCTTCAGCCACCAATGCCTGATTGGGCAATGTGGCGGAATCTACTGTCGAATCATTGAAATGCACATGAATCTCGTTGCCGGTAATCTGACGATTATCAGACCATACGATCGGGGGACGAGTGAGGTATAGAGTCTGTCGCTTATACACCTCTCCGC
>JAIDKP010000258.1 GCA_029051445.1 Muribaculaceae bacterium
GGCATGTAGGGTGTGGTGGTGCGTGAAACGACCGACTGTGTGATGGTCTTGTCGGCTTCAAGTGTCAGGTTTATAGTTCCTGTGGTTGTGATAGCGTCATCCTCGCCTGAAGTGCAGCTGCAAAGAGCGAATATCGCTATGGCACAAGATATAGCAGATTTGTTACAATATTGCATTGTCGTGAAAAATGTTGGTCAGTTTGGATCCTATATATCCACGATGCAAATATATAACAAATAGCCAAGTGCGGCAAAAAAAGTGTTGGCGGTTTTACCATCGGAATTTGTCGGAATGTACAGTCTCGTTTCCGCAGGCGTCGGTGACAGTGATGGTTACGGTGTGGTCTTTGCCTTTGGTGAACCGTCGGCTGTCCATGTCGAAAGATATTGTCGCGGTTTTGCCGTCGAGTTCGAAAAGGGCGAATTTTCCGTCGATTTCTCCGCGATAGGTGGCTATGCCGCTAAGGTTGTCGGTGATGCGGAATTTCAGTGTGCCTCCGTTCCACTGCTTAGGTGCGACGGGTCGGATTACCGGTGCAATAGTGTCGGTGGTGACCATGAATGTGCCGAAGGCATCGGGTGAGGCATATATCCATCCGTCGGCGTAGGATGAGGCTATGGCTGAGCGCCGCTTGCCGTCGGTGCGCACGAGACAGTATTTTGCCGGGTCGGCGATGGTGTCGTTGAGTAGTCTGACTGCAAATTCGAAGGCTTTGTCGAGTGGTATGCCCGGATCTCCGATTGTGACCACGCGTGATATTCCATCGGCCGACGTGGATGACGATATGTCGATGAAGGCGTTGTCGTAAAGAGCGTCTTCGGGTATGGTGACTGAGTAGTCCTCGGTTTCGCAAGTGTTTTCCGAGTTCCAGTGCATAAGTTGCCCGTTGGCGATTTCTGCCATGACCGGTGACCGTTGTCCCACGACGGTGAATGGCTGGCGTGTGGTGTTGCCATGCTCGTCGCGCAATATCCACTCAAAGCGGTAGGGGCGTTCTTCGTTAATATCAATTATTCCACGGTTCTGTGCTTCGGTCATATAGGGTAGCGGATCGGAGTCAGGAATGCGTGTGACCATGATCCACGATCCCGATGATGCCACATGTGGATAGTGTACGAGCGTGTGTATGGCTTTGGTTGTATCGAAGCTGAATCTGTCGGTCACCCGGTGGTAGATTGTGTCGCCGTCGAGAGTGAGCGTGAGGTATTTTATGCCGTAGATGTTGTTTGTGCCGGTCATGCGGTCGTAGGCTTTGATGCCTGGATAAATGCGTCCCCATGCATGGATGTCGGCAGAAAAATTTTCCGGTGCAAGCAGTTTGGGTTGCGAGACCGATCCGTCGACAATGCCGCCGTCAGCCGGAAATACAGCCAGTTGCCGCACTTGTGGCGCGACGTTGTCGGTGATGCGGTCGCGGTAGTATTCAAGCGGGTCAAGCGGGTCGCCTGTCTCGGTGTCTCGCACGTCCATGTGCAGGTGTGGGCCTCCTGATGATCCGGCGTTTCCGCTCAGGCCGATGATGTCGCTTCGTCTGACGGGTAGCTCGCCGGGAGCGAATGAGAGATCTATGGTGAATGTCTCGCGGGCGTACTGCTCATCGCGGACGCGTATGTCAATATCGTCGGAGAACGCTTCGAGGTGGCCGTAGACGGTTGTGAGTCCGGTCTCAGGGTGTGTTACGTATACAGCGCGTCCGAATCCCCATGGGGAAACTGTAGCGCGGCTTATGTATCCGTCATCGGCTGAGCGTACGGGCAGGCCTGTGCGTCCTTGTGTCTTGAAGTCTATCCCGCTGTGAAAGTGACTTTTGCGAAGCTCTGCGAAGTTGCCGGCGAGATAGAACGGAATGTCGAGAGGCGAAGCGAGCCTGACGGTGTCAGACCGCCGAGGCTCGCGTGCAAAAGTTGTTGACGCACAGATTGTGAGCGCCAGAACAGTATGTGTAATTCTCATCAACGGAGTGCTACAGGGGCTGATGAAACGGCAGCCTGATAGGCGAGAAGTCCGTCCTGCGACAGCTCTATGATGGCTGATTCGCCTGAGGGGAGAGGCATGGCTACATGTGTGTCGTCGATGAATGTGACGAGCGGCCACTGGTTGCCTTCCTTGTCGGTGTAGTTCCATGTCTGTGTGTCGACGCAGAAGTCGAGGCGCATTGATGTCCCGTCGGTTTCCGAGATGATGTCGTAGCCTTTTCCGTCGCATTTCACAAGATATGTACCGTTGTCGCCCTTGATGCGTGTGGTGCCTTTGGCTATGGGGTTGGTTCCACTCCAGAATTCAATGCTGTTCAGGACTATGATGTCGGCAGCGAGTGCGACCTCATAGACCGGAATTACCCAGAATG
>JAIDKP010000259.1 GCA_029051445.1 Muribaculaceae bacterium
GGCACACACCGGCACTCTCCTTCTGCTGACGAGCCCCATGAATATACCTATATGTTCCACTATACGATCGATGTGCCTGCAGGCGCTACTTCGGTAATTCTTCCCAAAGACCGTCAGGTAATTCTTTTTGCTGCCACTGTGACTTCCGGTGAGGCCGGTCGTGTTGTAGCCGCAGCTCCTTTGTTCACTACATCCAACCGAGAGTCGTGTAACGCAGCAGAGCAGGCTTATGTCAATATTCTCACTCCCGAGATGATTGTGTCGTATTCGGGCTTCGTGAATGACCGCGAGGCTCCTGCCAAAATGGTTGATGGCGACATGCACACAAAATGGTGTGATGTCAAGGGTAATCCTCCGACAGTGGTGTTTGATCTCGGCAAGTCTACCGAAATCCACGGATGGAAGCTCGTCAATGCCGGTGAAGAGGATCCTTCCTATGTGACGTCCGGCGGCTATCTGCTTGGCCGCAACTCGATCGAGGAGGACTGGCATACGATCGACGCTATATCGGGCAACCGCCAGAATGTGGTCAACCGTAAACTTGCCAAGCCTGAGACTGTACGCTATGTGAAACTGATGCTCACATCGCCTACCCAGGATGCCGGAGAGATGGTTTCGCGCATCTATGAGATGGAAGTGTATTAACAGGTCGTAAACCGATAGACAAGAGTCGCCGGCGCAGTCGTGTGCCGGCGATTTCTGTTTATGCGTGGGGGAGGAGTGAAAAATAATTTGGATGGGTAAGGGGAATGTGATAAATTTGCGCATGCATTGGTTCGCGTGTTTTCTTCGGTTGAAGAACACGTGATTAAAAGGGAATCCGGTGAAATTCCGGAACAGACCCGCTACTGTGAGTCCTAAATAAAAACGGACGGCGCAAGCAAATGCCACTGGAATAGAGATTCCGGGAAGGCGCGCCGAACGGGGATAAGTCAGGAGACCTGCCATGCAAGATATATAAATTCAAAAATCTCGTGGATTAGGTTTTGAAGTGAATGTGTACAGATATTTTATCCGAGTGGTGCGCCGTATCGTACCGGTTGCCTCCGACTGCGCTTTGCCGTGGCCGGGTAAGACACTTTTACCCCAAAATCCGGTCTGCACAAACCAATCGTTCTGAGTATGTATCAGATCAAGGAATGTGTAGTGTGCTCGGTTCCGGCACAAATGCAGTCTCCGCTAATCGCCCATAGAATTAAACCTGATTCCGGCATGGTTGATACACTCGGCTGTCAGGAGATGTATCTTGATGTCAAAGCATATTGGGGGGACAGGCTTAGATGTATGATGTAATCACAGGAACTTCATTTGTTATGGTTTTACGAACCTGATAGTTTTCGTAATTTTTCTGCCCGACGGCTCTGGTTGTGATAACCGGGGCCGTTTGATTTGTGTGATGTAAAGATTGTGCGACAGCATATTCCGTCAAGGTGGATTATGCTGCCGCACACGAAGTGATGATATAGATCCCAGTATATTACGATTGTGCTTTTACAGAATCGGTATATAGTGAGTGGTACTGGTCAAGGATGCTTCTGATAGCTTTCCCGATCTTGAGATAGGAGGCTGTGTCGAGGTTGGCCAGCGATGCTCTGACGCTCCACTCCGGTCCGCCGAATCCGTCGCCGTTGAGAAGGACGACAGCAGTTTCTTTGGCCAGACGTATGACGAAGTCAAGCGGCTCATAGCTCGATGACAGCCATGATGCGAATTCATCGCCATAGATTTTTTTCGCCCACACCATAATGTCGATCTGGGAGTAGTAGCCTGCACGCAGCGGATCGGGCGACAGCGTGAATCCGGTAGTATCCCACAGTGCTGACAAACGCTGATGTATAAGCTTGATCATGTGCTTCTTGTAGTCGCTGTCGCGATCAAGTATCGACGCAAGTGCAAAGAACTCCATCTGTATCTGCTGCGGTGTCGAGAGTCCGGCTGTGTGGTTCAGAGCAACCATGCGGCTGTCGGCCACCATGCGGTCGATGAATTTCAGTTCTGCCGGTTGGGTTGTGAGTGATTCGTAGCGACGATTCAGTGCCTCCTTGTCCTTCTCGGGAAGACGTGCAATAAGCCTGTCAAATATGTTGTCGTCGTGGCGTATGGCAATCACGGCGAGACGCCATCCGGTCGCACCGAAGTATTTGGAGAATGAGTACACGCACATGGTGTTGTGCGGCAGCTCATACATGAGTGAGCGGAATCCATCGACAAATGTACCGTAAACATCGTCGGTGATGATCATCAGGTCGGGGTTGTCGTTCCTGACAACATCGACAAGTTGCTCTACGGTGTCGGGCGACAGCTCATAGCTCGGAGGGTTGCTCGGGTTGACGAGGCATACGAGTTTCACGCTTTTGTCGCGCAGCTTGTCGATTTCCTCTTTGGGGTACTGCCAATGATGAAAGCCGCCTGCGTCAACGCTATTCGCCGATATGTTCACCACATCAAACGAGAACCTCTCGAGTTCCGGTATCTCGATGTAGGGTGTGAATATAGGGGTCATCAGTGCGATTTTGTCTCCTTTCCCGACGAGTTTGTTGCGTGCGAGTGAGTCGAACGCATAGCACATGCCTGCGGTTCCGCCTTCAGTGGCAAAAAGGTCGTAGACGGTTGTCATGTCCTGTGACGCTCCCATTTCCCTGGCGAGGTATTCGCGCACTACATATTGTGTGTATTTCAGGATGCGGTCGGGAGTCGGGTACTGATCGCCAAGTATGCCCTCGGCCCATTCGTGTATGATCTCGTCGGGGTTTGCGCCCGGATAATTTTTTTCGTGTTCGAAAGCTTCATTCAGGAACGATGCTCC
>JAIDKP010000026.1 GCA_029051445.1 Muribaculaceae bacterium
TTATTGACAGGCCATATACCGAGTTCTACACATCGGCGTTGGAATTTTCCCACATCGACCGGTTCAGCCGTTTCGATGACACCGATAGTACCGAGAACCCTTATGTCGTTAACAATTGCCATCCCATCGGCTTTGTGTAGCTCCTCGTCTATGATCTTAGACAGATGCGAGACTCTCGACTCCATGTCCTGATCCTTAAGAAGCTCGATCGATCGGCAAGCGATGGCACATGCAAGCGGATTGCCCATAAACGTCGGTCCGTGCATCATCACTCCTGCCTCACCGCGCGATATTGTATCGGCGACATTCTTTGTCGTCAGTATTGCGCTCATGGTCATATAGCCGGCGGTCAGCCCTTTGCCGATGCACATAATGTCAGGTTCCACGCCGGCGTGTTCCCATGCGAAACACTTTCCGGTGCGCCAGAATCCTGTTGCGATCTCGTCAAATATAAGATAAATGCCGTATCGGTCACACTCTTTGCGTAGCTCGCGCAGATACTGTGGATGGTAAAACCACATTCCGCCCGCACCCTGTACGATCGGTTCGATAATGACACCGGCTATTTCATCGTGCTTCTTCTCCAGCAGATCGCGCATCGGTTCAAAATCATCGGGGTTCCAATCGCCGCCGAATCTTGAGCATGGCTGTGGCGCGAAAAACCTTACCGGCAATGCGCTTCCAAATGCGCCATGCATGCCTGTGACAGGATCGCAGACACTCATGGCATTCCAGGTGTCGCCGTGGTACCCCGAACGTATTGTTGCAAAATTAGTCTTGTTGTGGCTTCCTGATGCAGATATTGCAGCCTGTACAGCCATTTTCATTGCGACCTCAACGGCAACAGATCCGGAATCTGCATAAAAAATGTTGTTCATCGCAGGAGGCGCGATCTCAAGGAGTAGTTTGCCGAGCTTGATAGCCGGTTCATGAGTAAGTCCGCCAAACATAACATGCGATACTTTTCTCACTTGATCTTCGACAGCCTTGTTTATTTCGGGATTGTTGTAGCCGTGAATCACACACCACCACGACGACATTCCGTCAATAAGGGTAGTTCCGTCTTCGAGAATCAGGTGTACGCCTTCAGCTCTGTCAACCTTATAAGTTGGCAGAGGATTGATGGTTGAAGTATAGGGATGCCACAGATGCTCTCTGTCCCAGCTGTCCGACAGAGAGTTAAAATCAGGCATATTATTGTTGGTCGAATTCATTGCAGACTATTTTACAACAAAAATAACTTTTTTCTCAAAAAAAACACCCATAAATTTGGTACAATCACAAAAACGTCCTACATTTGCAGTCGCATAAGCCCAGGTGGCGGAATGGTAGACGCGCTCGTTTCAGGTGCGAGTGCTGCGAGGCGTGCAGGTTCGAGTCCTGTTCTGGGCACCATAAACCCCTTTTAACTCATTGAGTTTTAAGGGGTTTTTAATTTCCACAAAGCACATACAAAGCACTTTTCACGGGTCAGCGGATTTTTCCGGTTGGCGGAAAGGGTGTCAAGAGTATAGTGGTATCTTTGCACAATGAAACCAGATC
>JAIDKP010000260.1 GCA_029051445.1 Muribaculaceae bacterium
ATTAATATCATCGATACTCCGGGACACGCCGATTTCGGCGGCGAGGTGGAGCGTGTGCTCAATATGGCCGACGGCTGTCTGCTTCTGGTCGATGCATTTGAGGGGCCTATGCCTCAGACCCGGTTCGTGCTGCAAAAGGCGATACAGATGGGGCTGAAGCCGGTTGTGGTTGTCAATAAGGTAGATAAACCCAATTGTCGGCCTGACGAGGTGCAGGAAATGGTGTTCGACCTGATGTGTAGCCTGGATGCTACCGAGGAGCAGCTTGATTTCCCGACTATATATGGCTCGGCCAAGAACGGATGGATGAGTGATGACTGGCAGAAGCCTACAGACAACATACGTGCTGTGCTTGACGCTATCATCAAGTATATACCGGAGCCGGAGACCAATGAGGGAGACGCTCAGATGCTGGTCACCTCGCTTGATTTCTCAAGCTATGTCGGACGTATCGCTGTGGGACGTGTGCATCGCGGAACTCTACGCGAGGGGCAGGATATAGCTCTCTGCCGCAAGGATGGCAGTGTGTCGCGCCAGCGCATCAAGGAACTCCACACGTTTGAGGGAATGGGGCGAAAGAAGGTAAAGGAAGTGTCGAGCGGTGATATCTGCGCACTCGTCGGCATCGAGGGATTTGAGATCGGCGATACAGTTGCGGATGTCAATACTCCGGAGCCGCTGCCACGTATTGCGATCGACGAGCCGACCATGTCAATGACCTTTACTATAAACGACAGTCCGTTTTTTGGCCGTGATGGTAAATTCGTGACCTCGCGTCATATTTCCGACCGTCTGACCAGGGAACTCGACAAGAATCTTGCTTTGCGCGTGGAGAAGTCGCCGACTGAGGATGTGTGGACGGTATATGGCCGTGGAGTGCTGCATCTGTCGGTGCTTATCGAGACTATGCGCCGCGAGGGTTATGAACTTCAGGTGGGACAGCCTCAGGTGATCGTGAAGGAAATCGACGGTGTCAAGTGTGAGCCGGTAGAGTTGCTTACGATCAATGTGACCGAGGAGTACTCGTCGAAGATGATCGACATGGTTACGCGACGAAAGGGAGATCTTGTGTCAATGACGGCACAGAACGGCGGACGCGTGCACATGGAGTTCAATATTCCGTCGCGTGGCATTATCGGCCTGCGCAACAATGTGCTGACGGCATCGGCCGGTGAGGCAATCATGGCACACCGTTTTCTCGAGTATCAGCCTTGGAAAGGAGATATCGAGCGCCGCACAAATGGCTCATTGATAGCGATGGAGGCCGGTACGGCCTATGCCTATGCAATCGACAAACTTCAGGATCGCGGCCGCTTTTTCATTTTCCCGCAGGAGGATGTCTATGCCGGTCAGGTAGTGGGCGAGAACGCCAAGGACAATGATATTGTCGTGAATGTGACAAAGTCGAAGAAGCTGACAAACATGCGCGCTTCGGGAGCCGATGACAAGGCGAGGATTGTTCCGCCTGTCGTCTTCAGTCTTGAGGAGGCTCTGGAGTATATCAAGGCCGACGAGTATGTCGAGGTGACTCCCAATCACATAAGGCTGCGCAAGATCATACTTGACGAGATCGAGCGCAAGCGTGCCAATAAATGATAATTTTTCAACCTTATATAGTTGTAAATTGTTGACCAATAGGATCTGAATGCTGTGCAAGAGTGGCATGGACGTGTGGCCTGCATGGTGATCGATCTGTAAATTAAGATATTAACAAATTAAAATTGAATTATAATGAGCGAAAAGCAACTTGACCGTCTCAGTTATGCTCTCGGGCTAAGCATGGGCAATAATTTCCGCAGCTCCGGTATAAATGAACTTAATGTAGAGGATTTTTCGGATGGTGTGGCCGCTGTTTTCAACGGTGCTCAGCCTAAGATGAGCTATGATGAGGCCAAGACTGTGATCCAGAATTTCTTTACCGAACTCGAGGAAAAGCAGAAGGCCGAGGCTGCAAAGATGGCTGATGTCAACAAGGCGGCAGGCGAGGAGTTCCTTGCCAAGAATGGCCAGCGTGAGGAGGTGAAGACTCTCCCCTCGGGACTGCAGTATGAGGTGATCGAGGAGGGTAACGGTGCCCAGCCTACAGCGGCTGATCAGGTTGAGGTGCATTACACCGGACGCCTCATTGACGGCACTGTGTTTGACTCGTCGGTCGACCGTGGTGTGCCTGCGACTTTCGGAGTCACTCAGGTTATACCCGGATGGGTCGAGGCGCTTCAGCTGATGAAGGCCGGATCGAAGTGGCGTCTTTTCATCCCTTCGGCTCTTGCTTATGGTCCTCAGGGTGCAGGTCCGGTTATCGGTCCGAACGCTACTCTTATCTTTGATGTCGAACTCATCAAGGTAATCGGAAAATGATCTGGTTCAGGTCGCTTCTGCTTGCGTTGATGCTGACTGTGTGTCACGGCGCTTTCGCTCAGGAGGGCGTAAAGCCGGCCGATGCGGTAAATGATAGTATCTCGGGAGCGTTTGCGACAGTATGGGCCGATTATCTGCGGCAGGATATGCCGATGGATACGGCGGCTGCATCGAAATTTCTGGAGGGGCTTAATGAGGCTTTCAGAATAAAGCCGCCTATGGAGCAGTATTACCGTGGCGTTCTTGTAGGCTTGTCGGTGGCTGAGCGCATCGAGAGCATGAAGTCGATGGGAATGCCTGTCGACGGAGAGAGAACTATCGAAGTGCTCTGCGCGCTTCTTTCGGGCAGGGAGAAGCCTTCAATGACCTCGGAGCAGGCCAATGAGTATCTCAACAATTATGTGGCCGGTAGGATACGTCAGGAACCTGATACAGTCTCATCAGTCCGTGAACAGGCGTTTGTCGACGAAGTGGCTCAGACGGCCGGTGCTGTCACACTTCCGTCGGGTGTCGTGATGGTGACTCTGATCGAAGGTGTGGGCGAATGTCCGTCGGCAGGAGAATAAGTGACGGTCTCTTATGAGGGGCGTCTTTCTGACGGTACTGTGTTTGACA
>JAIDKP010000261.1 GCA_029051445.1 Muribaculaceae bacterium
GTATTGTCCATACTGATGGTGAAGATGTGTATGGTACCGAAGGTCAATATAGTTGATATGAATCCGGTTGTTCTGGCATATTCGCCGCTGATTGTTCCTTGCTTTGATGTCGTGAGAGTTTATCTGCACAGGGTTAAAGCCGGCCGTAATCCATTTCTGCCAGACAAATGTCATATACATCATAAACTTCTGGCGCTTGGAATAAAACAACGTACGGCTATGCCGCTGATATTGCTGATGTCGGCAGTATTTGTAGCTTTTAATGTCGCATTGTCTCAATTCATAAATTCGACAGTAATTATGATATTTGATGTCGTGATTTTTGTGTTGGTCAACATGTGGCTTACCAGAATGATCAAGGCCAGAGAACGCAGATTGAATATATCAGTTGAAAATCAATATAAATAAAGCGTATAAAAATAAATGCCGACTGTAGCACTGTCGGCTTTTGTTGTAAGAATAATGAAGAAAACTGTTAGAAACATATCGATAGCACTGGCACTGCTTATCGGGGGTGGAGCTGTAGCGCTGGCAAAAATGACAGACCAGCAGGTGATCAGCTATGTGAAAATGGCAACTGCGCAAGGTAAAAGTCAACAACAGATCGGAAAGGAATTGTTTTCACGTGGTGTGAGCCAGGAGCAGCTTGAGCGTGTGAAAAAAACTATTGAAAAGCAGGGACCGGATGCCGGTGCCAAGTCCGCAAAAAGAAAGGTGGATGCAAATGGCAGTGCTACATCAAGGGTTGTCGACAAAGCTGCATCTGACTCAACAGCAACCAAACCGATAAGTGAGGATGTAGCTGCACTTAAGGCACGTGCCGAGCGTGAGGGATATTATGTCAGGGATGCCAGCGGGGCTATTGTGTTTATGCCCGGAACAGAGTCTACGGTACCTGTCGATTCAGCTACATATAATAGCCTGTTGTCAATTGAGCCTATCCCCCAGGTGTTCGGACAGGATATTTTCAGAGGCCGAAATCTCACATTTGAACCGAATGTGAATATGGCAACGCCGGAAGACTACAGGCTTGGTCCGGGCGATGAGGTAGTGATAAATATATGGGGCAACAATGAGAACAATATCAGGGAAACTATAACACCGGAAGGAAATATAATAGTCAGTCAGGTAGGACCGGTGTATCTCAGTGGACTTACTGTAAAAGAAGCTAATAACAGAGTCAAGAGCGCGTTGTCGTCAATATATGCAGATATAGAGGCGGAGGCATCAGATATTTCACTTACGCTTGGCCAGCTTCGTTCGATACAAGTCAATGTAATGGGTGAAGTGATGACCCCCGGAACCTACAGAATGTCGCCATTTTCCACGCTTTTCTCGGCGGTATATAATGCCGGAGGTGTTGCTCCTTCGGGATCATTACGCTCAATAGAGGTAATGAGAAACGGTCGTCGTATTGCCAGTGCAGACTTGTATGAGTTCCTGTTCAATGGGAAATCGGATGGCGATATACGCCTTCAGGAGAACGATGTTGTCATTGTAGCGCCTTATGACCGTATTGTGAGAGTTGACGGCAGTGTCAAGCGTCCTATGAGCTATGAGATGAAGAAGGGGGAGACGTTGTCGGATCTCATCGAATATGCAGGCGGTATGACTGGTAATGCATATGGAGACCGTCTGACATTGGAGCGTTCCACGGGGAAAGGTAAATCGGTTGTGACGGTTGAAGCCGCTGATTTCGAGACAACCAGGCTTGACGATGGAGATGTTGTCGTGGTTCCGGAGGGAATCTCACGGTATGACAATCGTGTTGATGTGGCTGGAGCAGTCTTTCGCCCCGGTAAATATGCGATTGGTACGGACGTTGTTACAGTCAAGGATCTTATTAAAAAAGCAGATGGGCTGCGAGAGGATGCTTTCAGAGATCGTGCTCAGCTGTATAGAGAGAGCGATGATCGCACTGTGGTTGTTGAGGCATTGAATCTCAGTGCCATATTAGATGGAACAAATCAGGATGTGACACTTAAGCCTAATGATGTGCTGATTGTGTCGTCGGTTCAGGATCTTGAGCCCAAAGGAGCATTCAGAATATTGGGCGAAGTTGCCAAACCTGGATCATATGCGTATGCGGAGGGAACGACTGTTGAGGATCTGATCATGCTTGCCGGTGGTTTGCTCGAAGGCGCTTCAGATGCAAAGGTCGACGTGTCGCGTCGCGTGGTAGATCCTTCTGCTACAGATATAGATGGAAAGATCGCACAAAACTTTTCTATAACGATTAGTAAAGGACTTGTGCTTGATGGCGGGGATAAGTTTATTCTTGAACCGAATGATATTGTTGATGTGCGTCATTCGCCTGCATATGTGCCTCAGCGTCGTGTCAGGGTTTCCGGTGAGGTTCCGTTTGAAGGCTTATATACGCTCAGTAACCGATCGGAGCGCCTTAGTGATCTTGTGAAACATGCCGGAGGTATTTCTGATTTTGCGTATATCAAGGGAGCGCATCTGACGCGCAAACTTACGACAGAAGAAAAAATTGCCCGTGATGAGTCGCTGCGTCTTGCTTTGTCATCGGCTGGAGCAGACTCTATCTCGACTGCTAACCTTCTGACAAGTGACTCATATCCTATCGGTATAAATCTTGATAAGGCATTGTCAAATCCGGGAAGCGCAGAGGATCTTGTGCTTCAGGACGGGGATGAGCTGGTTATTCCAGAACTTGTGAATACGGTTAAGATAACAGGTGATGTACTTTATCCCAACTCGGTTGTGTATATGCCTAATAAAAAGCTTAAATATTATATCGAACAGGCCGGTGGCTTTGGCGATCATGCGAATAAAGGGAAGGCATTTGTGGTGTATATGAATGGGCATGTCGAGAGAGGAAAGAATGCCGTTATAGAGCCTGGATGCCAGATAATTGTTCCGACCAAGCCTCAGAAAGACAATGCCAATAATATACAGAAATGGCTTTCGATCGGTACATCTGCGGCATCCCTTGGTACTATGGCTGCATCAATTATTAATCTGATCAAGTAGGGAAACTATAGTCAGTATGATTAAGGAAAATGAAATAGTCCAACCTGAAGTACAGGAGGAAGAGATTGATCTCGTCGAGCTTGCGATGAAGCTTTGGGACAAAAGGCGTTTCATCGTGAAATGTGGGTTAATCGGATTGGCTGTCGGTATAGTTATTGCACTGTCTATCCCTAAAGAGTATGAGGCCTCGGTCACTCTTGTGCCGGAATCAGCCGGCGCTCGTGGAAGCAGCTCTATGGGTGCTCTTGCTGCTCTTGCTGGTTTTGGAGGTGGAGCTGTCAATGCTGGAGGCCGTGATGCGGTATATCCCGGGCTTTATCCTGATGTGGTGAGCTCGGTGCCGTTCGCACTTGATTTATCGGAGGTTGTACTCCCTACCGGGATCGAGGATAATGAGCAACTGACGTTAAAGCAGATTCTCACGGAGCATACATCAAGGCCATGGTGGAGTGTGATTATGGGTCTTCCCGGACGTGTGGCCGGTATGTTTGAAGGAAATACTCCGGATCTTCATGCTACAGCAAAGTCAGCGATATCAGTCGATAGCCTTGCTGATAATATAGATTTGATTCAACCTAACTCCATGCATCTTACCAAGGGACAGAACGGGCTTGTCGGGCTTGTGAACTCTTGTGTAAGTGTCTCGGTTGACGCTAAGACGCAGCTGATTAAGATATCGGTGACAATGCAGGATGCATTGGCGGCGGCAAGTCTCGCAGATACGGTTGCAAACCGACTGACAGATTTTGTGACTGCATACAGAACCAATAAAGCCCGTCATGATCTTGCATTTGCAAAGCAGATAAATCAAGAAGCTCAGCAGCGGTATTATGATGCTCAGCAGGCTTATGCCAAGGCAATTGACCGGAATCAGGGGATTATACTTCGTTCAGCAGCCATAGATCTTGAGCGCCTGCAGAATGAGGCTACGCTCGCCTACAACCTCTATAATTCAACTTCGCAGCAGGTGCAGATGGCAGAAGTGAAGGTTCAGGAGAGTACGCCTGTATTTACAGTGATGCAGCCGGCGGTTGTGCCGTTCAAAGCGGCGAAACCAAGAGTCATGATGATAATTGTAGCCTTTGCTTTTCTTGGAGCATTCGGTGCACTTGGATATGCTCTAATTGTACCGCCACTTGTTGATACATTCAAAAGCAAAAAAGCAGAACAGTCGAAGCCATGAAAGGAATCATACTTGCCGGAGGAAGCGGCACAAGACTTTATCCGATAACAAAGGGAGTGAGCAAGCAATTGCTGCCGGTTTATGACAAACCGATGATTTACTATCCGATCTCGGTGCTTATGCTTGCCGGTATAAGGGACATACTTGTGATAACTACTCCTCATGATCTGGATTCGTTCAAGCGTCTGCTTGGTGACGGGAGCGATTTCGGAGTAAATCTTGAGTATGCGGTGCAACCCTCGCCTGACGGTCTGGCGCAGGCATTTATAATCGGAAAAGATTTTATCGGTGATGATGCCGCATGTCTTGTGTTGGGAGATAACATCTTTCATGGTGCTGGCTTTGTCGAGAAGCTTAAAGAGGCAGTGGATGCTGCAGAGAATCAGAAAAAAGCCACTGTGTTCGGCTATTGGGTGAATGATCCGGAAAGGTATGGAGTCGCTTCATTTGATAAAGACGGAAATTGTCTGACAATTGAAGAGAAACCTAAAAATCCAAAGTCCAATTATGCCGTTGTCGGTTTGTACTTCTATCCCAATAAGGTTGTTAAGGTTGCACAGGAGATAAAGCCTTCGGCTCGTGGGGAATTGGAAATAACAACCGTCAATCAGCGTTTTCTTGACGATGGCGAGCTGAAGATACAGCTTCTCGGGCGTGGATTTGCGTGGCTCGATACCGGTACGCATGACTCGCTTGCCGAAGCTGGATCCTACATTGAGACGATTGAGAAGCGTCAGGGACTCAAGATTGGCTGTCTTGAGGGTATCGCCTATCGCAAAGGGTGGATAACAAAAGAAAAAATGCAGTCAGTGGCACAGCCCATGTTGAAAAACCCATACGGACAGTATCTTCTTAAGGTTATCGACGACATAGAGCGTACCGGTGATATGAATCTGGAGTATTGATACCGAAATCATGATAGAAGTAATAAAAACTGATATAGAGGGAGTATGTATTGTCAGTCCGAAGGTATTTAAGGATGCCAGGGGCTACTTTATGGAGTCTTTCAGTAAGAAGGAGTTTGAGGATAAGGTCGCAAAGACAGAGTTTGTGCAGGACAATGAGTCGATGTCGAGCTATGGTGTGATGCGTGGCCTACACTTTCAGGTTCCTCCTTTTACTCAGGCCAAGCTTGTGAGATGTGTAAAGGGACGTGTTCTTGATGTTGCTGTGGATATACGCATCGGATCTCCGACCTACGGAAAACATGTCGCAGTGGAGTTGTCGGAAGATAATCATTTGCAGCTTTTTGTGCCGCGTGGTTTTGCCCATGGTTTTGCCGTGCTGAGCGAGACGGCTGTATTTCAGTATAAATGTGACAACTATTATGCACCGCAGGCCGACGGTGGAATTTCAATAAAGGATGAATCTCTTGGCATAGACTGGATGATTCCGGTGGATAAGGCATTGTTGTCGGAGAAAGATTTGAAGCATCCGTTGCTGGAGAATTTTGTGAGCCCGTTTGTATTCAATGAAAACTGCTGAGTGATGAATATTCTTGTTACAGGAGCCAACGGCCAGCTTGGAAGCTGCATACGTGACATTGTGCCGGCAAGTGGGGATAATTATATTTTCACCGATGTCGCCGAGCTTGATATAACAGACCGCAATGCGGTTGCAAGTATGGTTTGTGACAACAATATAGATGTTGTTATAAACTGTGCGGCATATACAAACGTCGACAAAGCTGAAGACGATGCTGTGTTTGCTGGCGTTCTAAATGCTGATGCAGTCGCCAATCTGGCAGAGGCGGTGAAGTCGGTGGGAGGATTGTTGGTGCATGTGTCGACCGACTACGTTTTTGGAGGCAATGCCAATAATACACCGTGTAGAGAAGAACAGCCGGCCAATCCTACAGGCGTGTATGGAAAAACCAAGCTAAAAGGAGAACTGAATATCGCAGAAATCGGGTGTCGTTCAATCATTTTCAGGACAGCATGGCTTTATTCGGAATATGGAAAAAATTTTGTCAAGACAATGTTGTCTCTGACAGCCACCAAGCCGGAACTGAATGTTGTTTTTGATCAGACCGGTACGCCGACTTATGCCCGTGATCTTGCTGAGGCGATTGTCTGGATCGTTGAAAACCGCTTGTATGACGGCAACGAAGGGATATATCATTATTCCAACGAGGGTGTATGTTCATGGTATGATTTCACTAAAATGATAGCTGAAATCAGTGGACACACTGATTGTGTAATTTCTCCCTGTCACTCTTCTGAGTTTCCGTCGAAAGTTGTACGTCCGTCATATTCGGTGCTTGACAAAACAAAATTTAAGAAGACGTTTGGACGCGAAGTGCCGTATTGGACCGATTCTTTAAAAAAATGTATTTCCAAACTTGAGAATAATGAAGCGTAATATACTTATAACAGGTGGTGCCGGATTTATAGGCAGCCATGTAGTGAGGCTGTTTGTCAACAAGTATCCTGACTATAATATCGTCAATCTTGACAAATTGACTTATGCCGGCAATCTTGAAAATCTTAAGGATATTGAGAGTGCGCCCAATTATGCTTTTGTTAAGGCTGATATAGCGGATCTCGATGAGATGCGCCGTGTTGTTGTCGAGCATAAGATAGACGGCATCATACATCTTGCGGCCGAGAGTCATGTCGACCGTTCGATAAAGGATCCGTTCACTTTTGCGCGCACCAATGTGATGGGCACGCTTTCGCTGCTTCAGGCAGCAAGGGAATATTGGGAATCGCTGCCGGAAAAATACGATGGAAAGCTGTTTTACCACATTTCGACCGATGAAGTGTATGGCGCGCTTGAACTGACGGCACCCGAAGGCATCGAGTCGCCATTTACTACCGTTGCATCGTCGGAGCACCATCATGCCTATGGTGAGGATTTCTTTCTGGAGACCACAAAGTATGATCCTCATTCGCCTTACTCGGCATCAAAGGCTTCAAGCGACCACTTTGTCAGAGCCTACCATGACACCTATGGTATGCCGACAGTTGTGACCAATTGTTCAAACAATTATGGCCCATATCAGTTCCCTGAGAAGCTTATACCGCTGTTCATTAATAACATCCGGCATCATAAGCCGCTTCCGGTGTATGGAAAGGGTGAAAATGTGCGCGACTGGCTGTATGTAGAGGATCATGCGCGTGCGATAGATCTTATTTTCCACAAAGGGAAAATTGCGGAGACATATAACATCGGCGGTTTCAACGAGTGGAAAAATATCGATATCATCAAGGTGATAATTAAAACAGTCGACAGGCTTCTTGGTAATCCGGAGGGATATTCCGACGAGCTGATCACTTATGTCACCGACCGTGCTGGCCATGATCTGCGTTATGCGATAGATTCCCGTAAGCTGCAGCGTGAACTTGGCTGGGAGCCGTCATTGCAGTTTGAGGAGGGGATCGAGCGCACGGTGAAGTGGTATCTTGAAAATCAGGAATGGATGGATCGTATCACTTCAGGCGCCTACGAGCAGTATTACGAAAGTATGTATGCAAAGCGCTGATACACATAAGCGCAGAATACTGATAACAGGAGTTGCCGGGGTCATAGGCTTTCATTTGGCCCGGCGACTTCTGAAAGGATCTAAGGGTGAGACTGAGATTGTAGGAATCGACAGTCTTACTGGTTTTTACGATGTGTCGCTCAAGGTTGCGCGGTTGCGCGAGCTCGGGGTGACAATCGGGAGTCATGCTTCAGAGGAAGCATGGGGCAGGGGGTATGCATCGGAGTCGGAACCGGCATTCACTTTTTGCCGGATTGACATTGCGGATCATGAGGCGATGGATAAGCTGATGGGGGAGACCCGCTTTGATGTCGTGTTTCATCTTGCCGCACAGGCATCGGCCCGGTACTCTACGGAGAATCCGCGCGAGTATCTCGAAACCAATCTTGTCGGTTTTTTCAATGTGCTTGATGCATGTCGCAGAAGCGAGGTCGGGCATCTTGTTTTCGCATCATCGTCGAGTGTCTATGGCATGAATGAAAATGTGCCTTACAATGAAGATGACGATGCATCGCGTCCTGTGAGTTTCTATGCAGCTACCAAACGTAGCAACGAACTGATGGCTCACAGTTATGCGGCGGTCTATGGGCTACGCGTGACCGGACTTCGCTTTTTCTCGGTATATGGTCCGTGGGGGCGGCCTGACATGGCTCCGTATCTGTTTATAGACGCTATCCTTCATGGTCGTCAGATCAAGGTGTATAATCAAGGTGACATGTACCGTGATTTCACTTATATCGATTATGTTGTTGAAGGAATTGTGAGTCTGATGGAGGATGCCGCCGACGAAAAATTCAGCATCTATAACGTAGGTAATTCTGCTCCGGTGAAACTAACCGATTATATCACGACAATAGAGGAAGTGGCAGGTCGTGAGGCTGAGAAGGTGATGTTGCCTATGCAGGCCGGAGATATGTACCGCACGTATGCCGATTGCGGCGCGTTGTTGCGTGCTACAGGCTTCACGCCGTCGACTGCGCTGAAAGAGGGTATTGGTAAGACTGTCGCTTGGTTTAAAGATTATTACAAACTGAAATAAATAGAATCATATACATATGAATATAGCAGTTGCCGGAACAGGTTATGTGGGTCTCAGTATCTCCACTTTGCTTGCGCAGCACAATCGTGTGACAGCCATAGATGTAGTTCCTGAAAAGGTGGATATGATCAATCAGCGCAAATCGCCTATTCAGGATGAGTATATAGAGAAGTATCTGGCTGAAAAAGAACTTGACCTCACTGCCACGCTCGATGGGCGCAAGGGATATGCCGATGCCGACTTTGTGATTATTGCGGCACCGACAAACTATGATCCGGAGAAAAACTATTTTGATACTCACTGCATAGAGGATGTGATTGATCTCGTGCTGAGCGTCAATCCCGATGCTGTGATGGTCATCAAATCGACAATTCCGGTAGGATATTGCCGGAGTCTGTATGTGAAGTATGCTTCCCGTGGGGTAAAGAAGCTTAACCTGCTGTTCTCTCCGGAATTTCTCAGAGAAAGCAAGGCTCTGTATGACAACCTGTATCCGAGCCGCATTATAATAGGTATTCCGTCGATAATAGACGCTTCAGGATATGAGGAAGAGAATGATGCGGTGCGTCGTCTTGCCGATATAGATATGTTGACCAGGGCGGCACACACGTTTGCATCGCTATTGCAGCAGGGGGCGATCAAGCAGGATGTGCCTACGCTGTATATGGGCATGAAAGAGGCCGAGGCTGTAAAACTGTTTGCCAACACCTATCTTGCCTTGCGCGTAAGCTATTTTAATGAGCTTGACACTTATGCAGAGAGCAAGGGGCTCGACTCCGAGGCGATAATCGAGGGAATCGGTCTTGACCCGCGCATAGGCACGCACTACAATAATCCGTCGTTTGGCTACGGCGGTTACTGTCTTCCCAAAGACACCAAGCAGTTGCTTGCCAATTATGACAAGGTACCGCAGAATATGATGACTGCAATCGTGGAGAGCAACCGCACGCGCAAGGATTTCATTGCCGATCAGGTTTTGAAAATGGCCGGATGGTATGGATATTCGTCAAACAACCGGTATGACCGAGACGAGGAGAAAACTTGTGTTATCGGAGTTTATCGCCTCACGATGAAATCCAATTCCGACAATTTCCGCCAGTCATCGATTCAGGGCGTGATGAAGCGCATCAAGGCGAAAGGTGCGCAGATCATCATTTATGAGCCTACGCTTGCCGACGGAACATCGTTTTTCGGCAGTACAGTAGTGAATGATCTTGATGCGTTCAAGGCCAAGTCGCAGGCAATTATAGCAAACCGCTACGACAAGGTGCTCGACGATGTGAAGGAGAAGGTCTATACAAGAGATATTTTCCGCCGTGACTAAGTCAGAGGGCCGACGCATTCGTTTTGCCAGAATCGTGACAGGCGTGCTCGCAGCGGTTGTGCTGTTGTGGGGAGGTGGCCTTTATACGATTTCGTTTATTCCTTGGTGGGTACCTGTCGCAATCGGAGCAGCTCTTACCATAGCTAACGCAGGGCCCGGCATGAAGATGTTGAGTGTAAGGCTCGATGTCTAAAAAAAATGGAAGCTTACAGTAATACACTTTGTGGTAGCGGGTGGGATAGGTGCTTTTGCGCTGATCGGCGGAAACTATTAT
>JAIDKP010000262.1 GCA_029051445.1 Muribaculaceae bacterium
ACGCCGATGGTACTGCGAAAGTGGGAGAGTAGGTAACCGCCCTTTATTCAGAGTTTCCCCTGAAGATCAGATTGATCTCCAGGGGAAACTTTTTTTTGTGGATAGCTGCAGTAGCTATAATGGGGTAGCGGATTTTTCAGGGGCAGCGGATTTTTCCGGTGGGCGGAAGGGGTGTCAAGAGTATAGTGTTATCATTTCACTATTCTTTTCATTAAATATTCTTCGTATATTTGACTCGAATGGCTCATGCCACCGCTTCCTGGCCGGAGGCCGACGAACGCTTTTCTTTTCATCGAATATTTTTCGTATATTTGTGGGTAAATTAGAAAGGATTGATCATTTATAATGAAGAATATACGCAATTTCTGTATTATTGCTCATATTGACCATGGTAAGTCGACACTTGCCGACCGTCTGCTCGAACGTACAAACACTGTGGCTGCCAAAGATATGGAAGCTCAGGTGCTCGATGATATGGATCTGGAACGTGAGCGTGGCATAACGATTAAGAGTCATGCTATACAGATGGAGCATGTGATTGACGGCGAGAAGTATACGTTGAATCTTATCGACACTCCGGGACATGTGGATTTCTCATATGAGGTGTCACGTTCGATCGCGGCGTGTGAGGGGGCGTTGCTCATAGTCGATGCATCGCAGGGTATACAGGCACAGACTATTTCCAATCTATATATGGCAATCGACAATGATCTGGAAATCATACCTGTGCTCAACAAGTGTGATCTCGACAGCGCCAATCCTGACGAGGTGGAGGACCAGATAGTGGATTTACTCGGGTGTGAGCGTGAGGATATATTGCGTGCAAGCGGCAAGACGGGTATGGGTATCGACGAGATACTCGAGGCGATTGTAAAGAGGATTCCGGCACCTAAGGGTGATCCGGAGGCGCCGCTTCAGGCGTTGATTTTTGACTCGGTGTTTAACCCGTTCCGCGGTATTATCGCTTATTTCAAAATTGAAAACGGCTCGATTCGCAAGAATGATTTTGTGAAGTTTGTGGCGACCGGAAAGGAGTATCATGCCGATGAGATAGGTGTGCTGAAGCTTGAGATGTCTCCCCGTGAGGAGCTCTCGGCCGGTAATGTGGGTTATATTATATCGGGTATAAAGACCTCGCGTGAGGTGAAGGTAGGTGATACGATCACTCACGTGCAGAATCCTTGCGAGAATGCGATCGAGGGATTTGAGGAGGTGAAGCCGATGGTATTCGCCGGTGTGTATCCGATCGAAACGGAGGATTTTGAGAATCTTCGCACATCGCTTGAGAAACTTCAGTTAAATGATGCTTCGCTGACGTTCCAGCCGGAATCGTCGGTTGCTCTCGGATTTGGTTTCCGTTGTGGTTTTCTGGGGCTGCTTCACATGGAGATCATTCAGGAGCGTCTCGGACGTGAGTTTGATATGGATGTTATCACGACTGTACCTAATGTGTCGTATCGTGTGTATGACAAGAAGGGTGTGATGACAGAGGTGCACAATCCGTCGGGGCTTCCGGAGATTACGCTTATCGATCATATCGAGGAGCCTTATATACGCTCGTCGATCATAACTACGACCGATTTTATAGGGCCGATCATGACGCTGTGCCTTGGTAAGCGTGGAGAGCTGGTGAAGCAGGAGTTTATTTCCGGAAAT
>JAIDKP010000263.1 GCA_029051445.1 Muribaculaceae bacterium
TATGCCGACATTAAAAGCGACATGGAGACACATGTGGAGCAAGTGCAGACAGTATCTGCAGAAAATGGGTGGAATAATACTCCTTGCAAGTATCATTGTATGGGCACTCAATTATTTTCCGCTCCATAATGACTCCGACAGTGCACCGGATATGGATACGAATCACATCATGGCCACAGAATCCGGCGAACCTACACCGCAGCCCGATTCATACCTTAAAATGATAGGAAAAGCCGTGACTCCGGTTTTCCAGCCACTGGGATTCTCATGGAGAGCGACCGTGGCAGCCGTAGCAGGAATACCGGCAAAAGAAATCATTGTCAGCACACTTGGTGTACTATATACAGGTGACGAAGAAACCGAACAGGCAACTTTGAGCCAAAAGATCACAATGCCATCCACAGTCACTGGCCAGCCTGATTTCACTCCGGCCTCCGCCTTGTCGTTTCTTGTTTTTGTTCTGCTTTATTGTCCGTGTATTGCCACGCTCACAGCAATCGCCCGTGAGACCGGTTCATGGAAATACGTTTGTTTCTCTGTTATCTACAATACCGTTGTAGCGTGGATCATCGCATTCATTGTTTTCACTATTGCATCATTATTCATATAGCAACACTCAAAATATGTTAAATAACATATTTTTTGCTGAATATTCCATACTTTTGCAATAGTTAGATGGTTTGTAAAAAATTATGACAGATACAACAACACGTAGTGTTTTGGAAAAGGTCGTCAGCGAGGATCTGTCTGAAATATGGGCAGTACTCGATGGCGAGGAAAAGCGTAAAATCATTGAAGTTTTTTCTATTAAGACATTTAATAGAAACCAGATTATCTATGCAGAAAAAGACTCTCCCAAATACCTGTGGTGTCTTTTAAAAGGCAAAGTAAAGCTTTTTAAGGATGGTATTGGAGGTAGGCCTCAGATACTTCGACTGATCCGTCCGGTTCAGTACTTTGGCTATCGTGCGTTCTTTGCCAACGAGCCATATGTGTCAAGTGCTGCTGCATTTGAACAGTCTACAATCGGTTGTATACCGATGTCGCTTGTATGCGAGCTGATACAGAACAACATCAACCTTGCATGGTTCTTCATTCAGGAGTTGTCACGGAATCTGGGAGGAAGCGATACCAGGCTTGTCAATCTTACACAGAAACATATACGTGGGCGGCTTGCAGAAGCTCTACTTGCGCTAAAAGAAAGCTATGGTCTTGAGGATGACAACACAACCATACGCATTTATCTTTCTCGTGAAGACTTGGCAAACTTATCGAATATGACAACATCCAATGCGATACGTACTCTTTCAAATTTTGTATCCGAAAAAATCATCACAGTTGACGGACGACG
This sequence comes from Muribaculaceae bacterium, assembly GCA_029051445.1. Taxonomy (GTDB): domain Bacteria; phylum Bacteroidota; class Bacteroidia; order Bacteroidales; family Muribaculaceae; genus JAFLTL01. The sequence goes on from JAIDKP010000263.1 coordinate 1,352, forward strand.
TATCAAAATTCTTAATGAGCAGGCTCTGCGAAAGATATCCAAGTTTGGATAAGCACTATTACTCTACTGGCAACAAACTGCACTCACGTTGCCACACCTGCACGTCAGAGAAACAAACCGTCTCGCTCTAAAGCTGTAAATGCAAGAGCGAGGCGGCTGTTTTTTATGGCTGAGTCTATTACTCTGCTTTCTCTTGTGCAGCCAGAATCTCGACTGCCATGTCATAGATTGTAGTATCATCCAGAACTACGATACCACCATCGGGACCCGGCTCGATATGAACACCATGGTTCTTGCCGAACTCATAGTTGGAGCCGCCGAAATAGTTACGGACTGTCTGAACGGTAACATTCAGTTTATCTGCTATCTGATGAGTAGCTCCGTCGGGCAAACTGTCCTTGAGGCGACGCAGCTCGTTGAAACTTATGGTCTTGCTCATATCTAATAGATTTTACGTTTGAGTCTTTCGTGTTCGTTATTTTTTGTGATTTAAATATAGACTTATATTTTCATTTTTACAAATTCAAAGCATCAAATGCAATATGTTATATAACACATCTATTCTACAAGCGCTCTACATCTATCACGTTTA
>JAIDKP010000264.1 GCA_029051445.1 Muribaculaceae bacterium
GATACTTGCATGCACGCACTTTCCGCTGCTCATAGACAAGATCAGGCGTTTTCTGCCTGAAGGAACCGGAGTCGTGGCTCAGGGCGAGATCGTGGCGGCGAGCCTTGCCGACTACTTGCGCCGTCATCCTGAAATCGACCGCCGGTGTTCGCGTGGAGGCTCAATAGAGTATGTCACGACCGAGGATCCCGAAAAATTCGACGGACTTGCCTCGATGTTCATGGGGAAGGAGGTAAAATCTACTCAGACATTTTTATGATAGGAATAATTGTAGCGATGGACAAGGAGCTGGAGCTCCTGTTGCCATTGATCGACGGTCTCAGCGAGATAGCCGCCGGCCGTTTTAAGTTTTATTGTGGCGGCATCGGGTCGCGTGAGGTTGTGGTGATGAAATGCGGCATCGGCAAAGTAAATGCTGCTCTTGCGACTCAGGCGATGATCGACCGGTTTGGCCCTGAATTCATCATGAGCACCGGTGTGGCCGGCGGTGCCGGTGGCCGTGCGGGCATTCTTGACGTTGTAGTCGCCGACCGTGTGGTCTATGGCGACGTGTGGTGCGGCCCGGGCACGGCGTGGGGCGAGGCGGCAGGATGTCCGCTCTACCTTCCGGCCGTTACGCTTGGCGTAAGTGAGTCTGACGGCGTGAAGATCGGACTTATATGCTCCTCCGACCGTTTTATCTCTACGGTAGAGGATGTCGATTTTCTGCGTGGCAACTTTCCGGAGGTCATGGCTGTCGACATGGAGTCGGGAGCCATAGCTCAGACGTGCTATCTCGCCGATGTGCCTTTCGCCTCGATCAGGGTCGTGAGCGATACTCCGGGAGCCGGTGACAATATCGCTCAGTACGACAATTTCTGGAGCGATGCGCCCAAAGCGACATTCAATATTGTGAAAAAGGTGTTGGAAATGTCGTGAAATTTGTGATTTGATTAATATTTGCTTAAATTTGCGGCTTAAATTTTCAAATCCATAGACAATGAGCGACAGATTATTTATATTTGACACAACTCTCCGCGACGGTGAGCAGGTACCCGGATGC
>JAIDKP010000265.1 GCA_029051445.1 Muribaculaceae bacterium
AAGAAAGACTCCAAGAAAAAGAACAAAAAGGATAAGGAGGGCGACGAGAAGAAAAAGGATGAGGTCAAGTCGCTCGAGTTTGATCTGGCCAACGCTCCCTACCGCAAGATGCGCCTGACACCCAACGCTTCGAATCTCGGCGATTTCTATCTCGACAAGAAGGGTGAGAAGCTTTACTACGTCAGCTCGTTTGAGGGTGGCGGTGACCTGTGGGTGCGCGACCTCAAGAAGGGCGACACAAAGCTGCTCAAGAAGGGTATAGGCTTCGGCGGCATCGAGCCGTCGAAAGATGGCGACTGGTTTGCCTATATAAGCTCTGGCATCTCGAAAGTCTCTCTCCCGTCGGGTGATGTTGAGAGCATCGACTTCGAGGCTCCGCTGGCCCACAATGCCGCCGCCGAGCGCCGCTACATCTTCGACCACATGTGGCGTCAGGTAAAGGAGAAATTCTACGACGAGAATCTCCACGGTGTCGACTGGGATCTCTATCGCAGCGAGTATGAGAAGTATCTCCCCTATATAAGCAACAACTACGACTACGCCGAGATGCTCAGCGAGATACTCGGCGAGCTCAACGCCTCGCACACCGGCGGACGCTATTCGGCTCCGGGTGCTTCGATGCGCACGGCAAGCCTCGGCGCTTTCTACGACGAGAGCTACACCGGCGACGGCCTGAAGGTGGCTGAGGTGCTTCCCGGCGGCGCACTGTCGACTGCCGGAAACGCTGTCGAGGCAGGCGAGATAATCGTTGCTGTCGACGGTGAGCCTATTGTTGCCGGCAAGGAGTATTTCACTCTGCTCGAAGGGAAGGCCGGCAAGAAGGTGCGCCTGACAGTCGAGGGTAAGAACGGTGCCCGCCGCGATGTCACAGTGAAACCCTCGTCGTCTGATCAGGCCCTGCTCTATCGCCGCTGGGTCGAGCACAACCGCCATGTGGTTGACTCGCTTTCGGGGGGCCGCATCGGTTATGTGCACGTGCAGGGCATGAACAGTCCGAGCTTCCGTGCAGTGTATGAGGACATGTTCGGACGCCACCGCAATTGCGAGGCGATAGTTGTCGACACCCGTTTCAATGGCGGCGGCTGGCTTCACAATGATCTGGCCGTGCTTCTGTCGGGTAAGGAATATGTGCGTTTCACTCCGCGTGGCCGCTATATCGGCAGCGAGCCTTTCAGCCAGTGGTTCAAGCCGTCGGTGATGCTTGTCAACGAGGGTAACTACTCCGACGGTCACGGATCGCCCTACACATACCAGACACTCGGTCTGGGCGAGGTGATCGGTGCTCCGATCCCCGGCACCATGACAGCCGTGTGGTGGGAGAATCAGGTCGATCCGTCGATCATTTTCGGCATACCTCAGGTTACCAGCGCCGACATGAACGGAAACGCTCTCGAGAACAAGCAGCTTGATCCCGATGTGGTCATCTACAACGCGCCGGCCGATGTTCTCAACGGTCATGACGCCCAGCTTGCCGGAGCCGTGGCGCGTCTGCTCGAAAAAATCGGAAAGTAATGACAATTCACATACGGCATAGGAGTCATGTGGCTTCTATGCCGTATGTATTACACGATCTCTCATATACCCAACTCATCTCTCATGAAATTTTTTAGAGTTTTATTTCTTGTCGTGGCTTTCTGCATGTTTCAGGACGCATGGTCGGTCAATGTCGAGCGCATGGATCCGCCGTTCTGGTACACGGGCATGAAAAACCATGAGGTGCAGATAATGTTTTACGGCAAGGACATTGCCGGTGCCGATGTATCGCTAAAGGATTACCCTGGTGTGACTGTCAAGGAGATAGCCAAGGTCAAGAATCCAAATTATCTTTTTGTCTATCTTGATGTAGACGATACGGCTCAGCCCGGTACTCTGACATTCGGTTTTAAGGAAGGGAAGAAAAAAACAGAACAGAAGTTTGAGCTGCGCGGCCGCAACACCAAGACCGGAGCGCAGGGCTTCACTAAAAAAGATGTGCTCTACCTGATCATGCCCGACCGCTTTGCCAACGGTAATCCTGGCAACGACGATCTCGGCGAGTGGATAGCCGACCGTCGCAACGGAGGCGGCCATCATGGTGGCGACATACAAGGCATAAAGGATCATCTTGATTATATCAACGATCTCGGTGTGACGGCCATATGGCTCAACCCGGTGCAGTATAACAAAGGTACGGCGTCGCACGGCTATGCCATATCGGATTTCTACATGATCGACCCGCGCCTGGGCAGCAACGAGGAGTATTGTGATATGATAGAAGCTGCCCATGACAAGAATATAAAGGTCGTCATGGACATGATATTCAACCACTCGGGCAGTACCCACTGGTGGATAGAGGATATCCCCGACGACGACTGGTTCAATCAGAACGACTATGCCGAAAGTATAGGTAAACGTCGGCAGCAACAGAGCCCGCGGCCCGCTTTCGGCGGACGCCGTGGAGAACGCAAGCCTCTGCCTGCCACAATGGAGGAGTTTGCCGCTCTGTCTGCTTCGGAGCGTGACTCGATTATGAATAGCGTGAAGCGCCAGCCGGGCAGCCTTGTCAATACGACGCACTACAAGTGGGTGCTTCTTGATCCGCACGCCCCGCAGACCGAAAAGGATATCCTTACCGACGGGTGGTTTGTGGCCGGTATGCCCGACCTGAACCAGCGTAACCGCCATCTTGCCAAATATCTTATCCAGAACAGCATCTGGTGGATTGAATACTCGCGCATCGATGGCATACGCATGGATACGTACCCATATGCCGACTACGACTTCATGGTGCGCTGGTGCGACGAGGTCGAGGCCGAATATCCCGACTTCAATATCGTCGGTGAAGGATGGTATCCACGTAACTCGGCAGCAGGATGGTGGCAGAAAGGATCGAAGGTGAACGGAAGCGACCCGAAGCTGAAGACCGTGATGGACTTCGATCTGACATTCACCGCCCAGCGCGAGATCCTCAACGAGAGCAACACCGGCGAGGGCTCGGAGGCAGGTCTGTTCAAGCTCTATGAGGTGATCACGCAGGACTTCCTGATACCCGATCCCGACTATGTGCTCACATTCCTCGACAACCACGATATAAGCCGCTTCATGAATCCCGGCGATCCGGCATGGAAGCTGAAGCAGGGTCTGGCGTTCCTGCTGACCACACGCGGCATACCGCAGATCTATTACGGCACGGAGATCGCCATGGGCGGACGCAACGCCATGAGAGCCGATTTCCCGGGCGGATGGAAGGAGGACGCGGCAAATGCTTTCACAGCCGAAGGGCGCGACGCTTTCCAGAACGAGTGCTGGAACTTTGCCAGCAAACTGCTTAACTGGCGCCGCACGTCGAAGGCTGTGACCGAGGGCAAACTCGTGCACTATACTCCCGACAACCAGTCGAAATGCTATGTCTATGCCCGCACCAACGGAAAAAATACCGTGCTGGTAATGCTCAACGGATCGGACACGGTGCGTCCGCTCGACATGGAGCGCTTCTCGGAGGTGATAGGCGACAATACCCGTGGCAGAGATGCCGTCACCGGAGAGGTGCTGGATGTGACCGGCACGGTGCTTATGCCGGCACGCGGCGTCTATGTGCTCGATCTTGAGAAATAAGTCTATGATGGCGGAGAAAGACAACAGCATGACTGTCGCCGGTCTTCAGGCAACCGTCGACCACTGGATAAAGGAGGTCGGCGGTGGCTATTTCTCGCCGCTCACCAATATGGCCGTGCTCGCCGAGGAGGTGGGGGAGGTCGCACGCATAATGTCGCGCACCTATGGCGACCAGACGTTCAAACCGTCGGACCGCACGCACTCTCTGGCCGACGAGCTGGCCGACGTGATGTGGGTCGTGGCGGCGATCGCCAATCAGACCGGTGTCGATCTTTCGGCCGCGCTGGTGAACAATCTTGAGAAGAAGAACCTTAGAGATAAAGAACGTTTTACAAAGAAGTTTTAGCAACTATGGAACATCATCACCACCACGGTCACGACTGCTGCTGCGGTCATGACCACGATCACGATCATAAGGAGGTCAATACCGATAAATACCGTCAGATGGTCGCCGCCTCGTCGGCACCCGCCGACGACAGCGAAGTGCTTGCCGCCGTGGAGAAAATCGTAGCCGAACACAAGGCAGAGAACGACAATACCGATGTGTGGCGCTTCCTGCTCTCGACGATCGACCTCACCACGCTCAACGCTACCGACTCGACCCGCTCGGTGACGAAGTTTGTCGAGCGTGTAAACGATTTTGACGAGGAGCATCCCGAGCTGCCGGCGGTGGCTGCTATATGTGTTTACCCGAACTTCGCACAGGTGGTGCGCTCGACGCTCGAGGTGAGCGGAGTCAACGTGGCCTGTGTGGCGGGCGGTTTCCCCTCGTCGCAGACATTTCTTGAGGTGAAAGTGGCCGAGACGGCTCTCGCTGTGGCCGACGGTGCCGACGAAATCGATATAGTGCTTAACCTTGGCGACTTCCTCGACGGTGACTGGGAGAGTGTGACCGACGAGATTGCCGAGATCAAGCATTCGTGCCATCAGGCCAAACTCAAGGTGATACTTGAGACCGGAGCACTTCAGTCGGCCGCCAACGTGCGTGCGGCTTCGGTGCTGTCGCTGTATGCCGGAGCCGATTTCCTCAAGACTTCGACCGGCAAGGGATATCCCGGCGCTTCGCTTGAGGCCGCCTACGTCATGGCCCGTTGCATAAAAGATTATTATGAAGCCACCGGTAAGAAGATAGGCTTCAAGGCTGCCGGAGGCATCGCAACGACCGCCGATGCCGTGGCATACTACACTGTGATCAAGGAAGTGCTTGGCGAAGAGTGGCTCACACCGGAGCTTTTCCGCATCGGGGCAAGCCGTCTGGCCAATAATCTGCTCTCGTCGATACTCGGATCAGAGACAAAATTTTTCTGAATATATGGAAGAAAACGTGACTCAGTACTGGATAGTCGTAAACCGCACTCATGCCGGCCCGTATACTGTAGAGCAGCTGAAGGAACTCGGGATAGCCCGTGACACCTATGCGTGGCATCGCGGACTCCCGCAATGGGTTGCCGCATCGGAGATACCTGAACTTGCCGCCGCGCTGTGGCCTGCAGAGGCTGAGGCGTTTGCGACCGAAACAGCAGCGGAACCGGTGCGTCTGACGCCTCCGGTGCCCCCTGCTCCGGCACGATCTATGGCAGCGATGGCCGCTCCGGCCCCCGCACCGCAGGCTGTGGCTGTCGAGGCTCCCGAAGGGGAGGAGTGTCCTCCGACTTATCTCTGGTGGGCTATCGTGGTTACGGTTCTTTTCTCTCTGCCGTTTGGCGTTGTCGCGATAGTGTTTGCCGGACAGGTAAAGAAGCAGTGGCGCGACGGTGATTTCGCCGGTGCGCGACGCTCGGCCGAGCGCGTTTTCTGGTTCTCGATAATCGGGTTTGTCACCGGTCTGATGATGATGCCATTCCAGATTGTCGCCCTGCTGCTGTAAGCGCTTTATCGCCCGCATACACGATAATAATAAATGGGACGCACGGTTTGTGCGTCCTCTTTATTTTCAGGTGCCTGTGAATTTCTATCGAAGGGGGATATGTCGGGATTGGCTTTGAGGCAGTGTCAAAAAGTGTACTTTCATTGCTCCGATAGAAAGTGGATCGGCAAGCCTGATGTTGTTTAACAGATGTATCTCGTGACTAAGAGGTGATGAGTTCGGACTGGCATAAAAAGAGATTTTCACTCCATTAACAATAAATTCAATATGGTCGAGATCAAGGATGTCTGTTTTGTTGACGGTTCCAATGTTTTCAAGCTCCTTTTTGATTTCTGGCCAGTTTACTTCTCTCTTTTCATTTTTTGTTTTCCTCCATGACATGAAGTCAAGATCTTCGCTTTGGCGTGTCCCTAATTGAAGCGACAGAGCGGTTCCTCCTACAAGAACATACGGTTTAATACATTCGAGGGTGGATACTGCCTCGAAGATGGCGGACGTTTGTGGGGCGAGGCCGTTCATATTATTGGTTATCGGCGAGTAGACGGTTGAAATAGCGGGTCTGGAGGGATTTCAGATATGTATCGGGGCGCTTGGCTTTGAAATAATACCATGCGAAGAATCTGTTAAGTGTGTACAGATACTCTCCTTCGGGGACAAGTATATTCTTCCAGGCATATTTGATTTTCTGTAGGGAGTAGATGCGGAAAAGCATTGCTATCTCCGGCAGATCGAGATAGCGCATTGTAAGGGCGATGAGCTGGTCATCGTCTATCTTGTCGGAGCTGATCGTGTCCGGGCTGTAGGACCAAAACGCCTGCTCCTCCCTGAGCTTTTCAAGGAGCAGCTGCTTTATTTCTTGTGCTTTACTGGCGTTTCTGATATCCATTTGCAGCAAAGATAATGGCATAGGTCTTAACCTGCAAATCTTTATGCAGGTGGGATCAGATGCGGTCGAGTACTTTGCTGATGAGGTCGGGCATGGCGGTCTTGTAGTTGGGAGCGGCTTCGTGGCACATGCGGTTGGCGATGATGTTGCACACGGTCATGGCGCGGTGCCCCATGAGGCGGCCGAGTCCCTGCAGGGGAGCGCTCTCCATCTCATAGTTGGTGACAGGATGTCCGTCGTAGCGGAATGTCTCGATGCGCGAGTTGAGATCGGGGTTGGCAAGGGGAAGGCGTAATTCGCGTCCCTGTGGCCCGTAGAAGCCGACGGCCGAGATTGTGCAGCCACGCACCATGTCATCGCCTCCGATCTGCTCTACGAGCGTTTTATCGGCTTCTACGACGTATGGGCGGGCCCAGGTCGGGTTCCAGCTGACGTGCTCGCAGAATTTTTCCTCGAAATCGAGATCTGACACGCTGTCGCGCCCTGCGTAGTAGTTGAGCACGCCGTCGAAACCGATGGAGCGTGCGGCTATGACGGGGGTGCCTATCTTGAGGTCGGGCTGCAGAGATCCGGAAGTGCCTATGCGCACCATGGTGAGGCTGCGCAGTGTGTCGCGTACCTCGCGTGTGCCGAAGTCGATGTTGGCGAGAGTGTCGAGCTCGTTGATGACGATGTCGATGTTGTCGGGACCGATACCGTGGCTCAGACACATGA
>JAIDKP010000266.1 GCA_029051445.1 Muribaculaceae bacterium
GAACCACAGAACCAGAAGCTGCCGACGATGAATCCTCCAAGTGATCCCATAATGCTCTACAGCTGGGTAAATACCATGCTGCGTGACCGATATGAAAGCCTTGAAGCGTTGTGTGAGGATATGGATCTTGACCGCTTTGAGCTTGAGAAAAAACTCGCCTCGGTGGGATTTCAGTATCAGAAGGAACTAAATCAGTTCAGGTAGAAACCAATCAGACATCACTGATGGACGACTATTTGTCGAAACTCAATACCCAACAGCGTGAGGCCGTCGTGTATATCGACGGCCCTCAGCTTGTCATAGCGGGTGCCGGTTCGGGCAAGACCCGTGTGCTGACATACAAGATCGTGCATCTTCTCACCCACGGTTATGAGCCGTGGCGCATTCTTGCCCTGACATTTACCAACAAGGCCGCGCGCGAGATGCGTGAGCGTATCACTGAACTTGTCGGAGCCGGAACAGCCAACAAGTTGTGGATGGGTACGTTTCACTCGATCTTTTCGCGTATACTGCACATACATTCTGACCGTATCGGCTTTAACCGCAATTTCACGATATATGACGCAGCCGATTCCAAATCGCTGATAAAGACGATCGTGAAGGATATGGGGCTTGACGACAAGATTTACAAGCCGTCGACTGTGGCCGGGGCGATATCGATGGCCAAGAACGCGCTCATGTCGCCTGAAATGTATGCCGGCGACAGGGATCTGCTTGAGGCTGACCGTCGTGCCAAACGTCCGCTCATATATGCGATATACCGCACATATATGCAGCGCTGCCATGTGGCCGAGGCAATGGATTTCGATGATCTGTTGTATTACACACATGATCTGTTGAGGAACAATCCCGACATACTCAACCACTACAGGGAGTTTTTCAAGTATGTGCTGGTAGACGAGTATCAGGATACAAATTTCGCGCAGCACCAGATCATCACTCTGCTCACCAAAGGGCTCGGAAATCTCTCGGTGGTTGGCGACGACGCGCAGAGTATCTATTCATTCCGTGGCGCAAACATACGCAATATACTGACACTCAAGAATGCATATCCAGATCTTCGCATCTTCAAACTTGAACAGAACTATCGCTCGACGCAGAATATAATCAATGCGGCGAATTCGCTTATTGAAAAAAATACCGAGCAGATAAAAAAACAGGTATTCTCGACCAACGAGGAGGGCTCGCCAATAGAGGTGGTGCAGAGCTACAGCGATTTTGAGGAGAGTTTTCTTGTATCGAACCGCATATCGCAGGTGAAGATGTCGAGCCATGACTCCTATGAGGAGTTTGCCGTGCTTTACCGCACCAACGCGCAGTCGCGAATACTTGAGGAGTCGTTGAGGAAACGCAATATACCTTACCGTATCTACGGAGGTCTTTCGTTCTACCAGCGCAAGGAGATCAAGGATGCGGTAGCATATTTCCGCATGGCGGTGAACCCGGAGGATGACGAGGCTCTGAAGCGTATTATAAATTTTCCGGCGCGCGGCATAGGGGAGACAACACTGAACAAACTGACACGCTGCGCGATTACCGGCAACACAAGTATCTGGACTGTGCTTAACGATCCGCAGACCCACGATCTTCAGGTGAACTCGGGCACGATGAAAAAGCTTGACGGATTTGTGAATCTGATCAACGGTTTTATCGAGATGAACGAGCAGAAGATACCGGCCGACGAGCTGTCGGAGAAGATAATACAGCGCACTCAACTGCTGTCGATGCTTCTGACTGACAGGACTCCCGAGAGCATATCCAAGCAGGAGAACCTGCAGGAGCTTCTTAACGGCACGCATGAGTTTGTACTGGGGCGGATCGAGGAGGGACGCGGAGAAGAGACATCGCTCTCCGATTTCCTGCGCGAGGTGTCGCTTGCAACTGATTTCGACCGTGAGGGTGATGATGCCGACAAGGAGGCTGTGACGCTTATGACGGTTCATGCCTCGAAGGGTTTGGAATTCAGTAATGTCTTTGTTGTCGGTGTGGAGGAGGATCTTCTTCCGGCAGCAATGTCGCTCTCATCGGCCGAAGGTGTCGAGGAGGAGCGCCGCCTGCTTTATGTCGCCATCACACGAGCCAAGAAGTTCTGTATGCTCTCCTATGCATCGTCGAGATTCAGAAACGGGCAGACGGTCGGGTGCTCGCCGTCGCGCTTCCTGCGGGATATAGACAAGCGCTATATGCATATGGCCACCGGCACTACGCTGTCGGGCGGAAGCGAGTGGGGAGGTTTCAATCCGGTGTCGAAGTATCAGCGTAGCAATTATAGCAGCGCGCCACGACAGTCGTCCTACAGCAGTCCGGGCGGAAATTTCAAGCCTATGAGCGAGGTGCGGCGCACTGTTACCGCTTCGGCTGTATCATCCGGCGGATTCCGCACGTATTCAGCCGATGAACTTGAATCCGGTAATACGATCGAGCATCAGCGTTTCGGCCGTGGCGTGATCGTGAAGGTGGATACGACACAGGCCGATGCCCGCATCACGGTGAAGTTCTCTAATGTAGAGACAAAGATATTATTGTTGAAGTTCGCAAAAATCAAGCTGTTATAAATCAAAATATGTCAGACAAGGATATAGCCGGAACATGTGGTGTGATACCTACACCATGTTATGTTGTCTATGAGTCGCGCCTGCGCGGAAATCTTGACACCATCACTGATGTCGCACGCCGAGCCGGCGTTGAGATCATCATGGCATTCAAAGCCAATGCCTTGTGGCGTACTTTTGACATATTCAGAGAATACGGTGTGAAGTGTACGGCAAGCTCGCTGAACGAGATGATGCTTGGCAATGAGGAACTTGGATGCCGTGTCCACAGTTATTGTCCGGCCTACACGCCGGCGACGATAGTGCCTTATCTCGAGGGAAGCAGCCATATCACATTCAACTCACTGAGCCAATGGGCTCAATTCAAGGATACGGTCGAGGAATATAACCGCAGGAATCCTGAACGCAGAGTGTCGCCGGGGCTGCGTGTGAATCCGCAATGCTCGGTGATCGAGACTGATATATACAATCCGGCACTTCCGGGATCGCGTTTCGGTGTCACTGCCGACATGCTAAAAGAGGGGCTGCCCGAAGGCATCGAGGGCCTGCATTTCCACCAGTTGTGCGAGTCTACATCCTATGATCTCGAGCAGGTACTGAAGGCGTTTGAAGAACAGTTCGGCCACTTGATCGACCGGGTGAAATGGGTGAATATGGGTGGCGGACACCTGATGACCAAGGAGGGATATGACTGCGAGCATCTGATAGCGTTGCTTAAACAATTCAGAGAGAAACATCAGGGTGTCGGTGTGATACTTGAGCCCGGCAGCGCGTTTACATGGCGAACCGGCGATCTGCTGGTATCGGTTGTCGACACAGTGACAAATCAGGGTGTGAACACAGCGATAATCGATGCCTCGTTTGCATGCCACATGCCCGACACACTTGAGATGCCCTATCAGCCGATCGTGAGCGAGAGCTGCGACGAGAATACTCCGGGAGCTTCTCCCTGGCGGCTCGGCGGCAATTCCTGTCTCAGCGGCGACTACAAAGGAGACTGGTGGTTTCAGGCTCCGCTTGTGGCCGGACAGCG
>JAIDKP010000267.1 GCA_029051445.1 Muribaculaceae bacterium
TGAGCCGCGAGTGGGACTCGAACCCACGACCTTTTCGTTACGAATGAAATGCTCTACCAACTGAGCTATTGCGGCTTAGACTTCATTAGGCCGCCTCTGTGGCGTCTATGCGGATGCAAAGATAATCATTTTTTTATTGACTGCAAACTATATGTCAAAATAATTTTCGATTTATTTATATTTAGCTCTGCCATAGCAGGTTGCTCGACATATGGACTTATCCCGATTGTATAGGTCTGCGACGATGTATAATAATAATTACTTTCTGTCGCAATCACCGGAGTCACCGGAGTCAGACAGAATTTGAAATCAGCATCCGTAAGCTCATCCTTTTCAAGAAGATGCAGTAAATATCCGCGCATGTCGCCAAACGAATATGTCTTTGTAGAGCTGTTGTATGTGCCGAGAAATGAGGTAATGTTGTCGTTGAGCTTATTGTCGGCAAAGAATTTTTCTTTATCAGACTCGAGCACAAGCAGTACATTGTCCGGAGCCTTTATACCATAGTCATTCTCAATGTCTGACACAGGAATTGACATTGAAAGGGTATTTATCACCGAAAGCTTGCCAGCGCTTGCTGCCCGGAATGATTCTACCATCTTGCGCCCCGGGAAAGTTAATGCTATATCCGTTCCCGCCGGACCTGACAAGATATTGCGTCCGCTGGCCACCTGCGCCTCGAGTTTCGGCGACATCTCGTAGGAAATATTGTTGTTTGTGACAATCTCAGGCGTTGTTGCATAATAATTGCCTACATAGCGATAGATCGTGTCATTTCCTGTCGTAGGCGAGACGGAATCAACATGATAGTACAGAGACAGCAATGTCTGTGCTATTTTTACAACTCGTCCCGATCCAAACGAGTTCTTAACATATATACCCGGGAACAATTCCGCAAACGACTTAGGAGCGAGATATGATTCCGGATTTTCAAGATACGCACTATAAAGATCACGTCCGAGCTGACGCGGCATGTCGGCAAACAAAAACACATAGTTGTCTCCCTTCTGAGAGTCCGGAATATTCTTATTGTTTTTGGTATAAACACAAGAGGAAAGCTTGTCTGACGGATCATAGTAGTCCGATGGATCAAAGTCGCTATAGATCGGAGTGGGGAGCTGCTTGTTGAGGGCATATACTTCCATACCCATAGGAACGAGCGAATCTCCGACAAGGCCCCCATCAGGAATGCATATGACAAGTTTGCACGAATCGATGTATGAGACAGGAACTCCGATTGTATCGATGCGCCCTGCCGGCATGAACTGGGTCACATAGTCGCTTGAGAATTTACCATATTCTCCGGCTTCGATTATTCCGAGAAGCTGCGTTGTGGTTTTTGAGGCCAGCCGGGAATTGGCGATCGGCTCACCTTCGGCAACCCATGCCGAATCCATCACTATCGAAATTTCGTCTTGCACAAGGGATGTACCTATATTTGACGTGTCGCCACATGCCTGAGGAAGCATACCGTCTTCAAATACAGGCATCAGAAAATAAATTCTATTCATATTTCAAAATGAATGAGAGGAGGGGGTATCCGTCGCAGATTTTATCAACCGAGCACTGATGTGTAAAAATCGGCATATGCGGCGAAATCGTTATCGGGAAATGCCAGGAACGGTTTGCCGGATTCTTTTGCAAGCTGAATCAAAGTCTCGTCGACATCGGCCGCCGACTGAACAACTGCGTCGGCATATCGGAGTGCGAGGCTCACAAGCTCTTTCGTTCCGGCAGCCTCGTCGGTCAAGGGCGACAGATCTTCATCGGCAAAGCCTTCCATCTTCAGTTTTTCCTTGAAGCGCGGATCAAAAGGTTGCGAAAGAGTATCGTTTCCAAGTGCAAGAACAACTTTGGCCGCTCTGAACGATGGGTCATCGGCAAAAAGTCGCTTCAGATACAATGGTGCCAGAGATGTTATCCATCCCGAGCACTGCACCACAGCCGGTTCCCAGCGTAATTTTTTTACTGTCTCAAGTACTCCACGGGCAAAGAACATCGCACGCTCATCGTTTTCCTCCGGCGAGGACTCGGTCTCAAGCCCTGGTGCTGTCGATGCAGAACGATGGAAATAGTCGTCACTGTCTATAAAGTAGACCTGCATGCGCGACGGCTGCAGAGATGCCACTTTGATTATAAGCGGATGGTCATTGTCATCAATCACGAGGTTCATGCCCGAAAGCCTGATAACTTCGTGGAGCTGATTGCGACGCTCGTTGATCACGCCATAACGCGGCATGAAAGTGCGTACCTCAAACCCCTTTTCCTGCATTGCCTGCGGGATTTTCCGCCCCATGTCGGATGGATGTGTGGACGGGAGATAGGGGGATATCTCCTGGGAGATGAAGAGGATCTTTCCTTTGCTCATACTACGGAATAACGTGAGAATTAATACGCAAATATAATAAATCCGCGCCATATAAGCCGGATTTGGGACTCCTTTTTTGAATTTTAAACAATTTGGACTACATTTGGGGAAAGAAATGGCCGGTTTGGCCCTCAAACAATATCGACATGATTACAGATAAAGCCGACATCAGAAACATAGAATCTCGCGGCTCTACAGTAGAAACCGCAGAGGCTCAGCTCAAACGCTTTGCATCAGGATTTCCCTTTCTTAAACTATCGGCGACTGCCAGAGTAGGAGCAGGCATATTGCATCTATCGCCCGATCAGGAAAAAGTCGCATTGAAACGCTGGGAGCAATATCTAAAAGATGGAGGCAAGGTTGCGAAATTCACACCTGCATCCGGTGCCGCATCACGCATGTTCAAGTCTGTCTATGCGTTTGCCGACGGCGACACCGACACGCCCCAGGCCGGAAGCGACATCAAGAATCTTCTCGACAACATACATGACATCGCTTTTTTTCCTGAACTTGACAAAGCGACCCGACGCATTAACGGTCTTGGGGTCGACGATCTGCTGAAATCAGGACGAAACCGCGACATAGCGTCAGCAATTGTCAGTCCCGAGGGTCTAAACTACGGCAATCTGCCCAAAGGACTGCTCACATTCCACGCCTACGATGACGGCTCGACCCGCACCCCACTCGAAGAGCATCTTACCGAAGGCGCACAGACAGCATGCGGCGCCGACGGACATGTGCATCTCCATTTCACCGTCTCAGGCAACCACCGACAGCTATTCAAAGACAAACTCGCCGCAGCAATACCTGAAGCAGAAAAACGCACCGGTGTTAAATTTAATGTCGAGCTATCGGAACAGAAGCCATCAACCGACACAATAGCCGCAAACGAAGACGGCTCCCCGTTCCGTGATGACAGCGGCAACCTCGTTTTCCGTCCGGGCGGACACGGAGCGCTTATCGACAACCTGTCGGATATCAACGCAGAGGTCGTGTTCATTAAAAACATCGACAATGTGGTACCCGACTCTCTTCGGGAGTCCACGCTCCACTACAAGCGCGTGCTCGGCGGCATTCTCGCAGAAATTCACGACCACATTTCCGACTACATCAAAGACCTTGAGGATCCAAACATCAGCGACAGCAAGCTCCGCGAAATCGCGACATTCATGAAGCAGGATCTGTGCATACAGTTTGACATGCCTGCCACCCGCGAGGAGTCTGTCAGCTTCATGCTCCGCAAGCTCAATCGCCCGTTGAGAGTATGCGGAATGGTCCGCAACGAAGGAGAGCCCGGAGGCGGCCCATTCATCGCATACAACGCCGACGGAACAGCCTCGCCACAGATCCTTGAAAGCAGCCAGATAGACATGAGCGACAGCCGGTCGGCCGACATGCTGAAATCGGCAACCCACTTCAATCCGGTCGATCTTGTGTGCTGGCTGACGGATACCGACGGCATAAAATATGATTTGAAAAAATACGTGGATCCGGAAACCGGATTCATCTCATCGAAGTCCTACAAAGGACGCACCCTCAAAGCACTCGAGCTGCCCGGGCTATGGAACGGAGCCATGAGTGACTGGAATACTGTTTTTGTCGAAGTGCCCGTATCGACCTTCAACCCTGTCAAGACCGTCAACGACCTCCTTCGCCAGTCGCACCAGGGGGGCAAAGTCACCTCAGGAGCCGACAAAGCCGGTCAACGCTATATGATGCGTGGAGTTTCCGCATCAAAAGAAGATGTACATGCCGCTATTAAAAATGTAGACAAGGGCCTATACCCAAAAGCCTTCTGCAAAATCATAGCTGACGTGCTCGGCGGCGATCCGGAATGGTGTAACATCATGCACGCCGACGGCGCAGGCACCAAGTCGAGTCTCGCCTACATGTACTGGAAAGAGACAGGCGACCTGAGCGTATGGAAAGGCATCGCACAGGACGCGCTCATCATGAATATCGATGACCTTCTTTGCGTCGGAGCAACCGACAATATCCTGCTTTCTTCGACTATCGGACGCAACAAACTCCTCGTGCCCGGAGAGGTCATTTCAGCAATCATCAACGGCACAGAAGAATTGCTTGCCGAACTCCGCACGCAGGGTGTCAACATCATCTCGACAGGCGGCGAGACCGCCGATGTAGGCGACCTGGTACGCACTATTGTCGTAGACAG
The DNA here is from genome assembly GCA_029051445.1 of Muribaculaceae bacterium. Taxonomy (GTDB): domain Bacteria; phylum Bacteroidota; class Bacteroidia; order Bacteroidales; family Muribaculaceae; genus JAFLTL01. Next base: position 4,545 of record JAIDKP010000267.1, read on the forward strand.
CACAGTAGCATGCCGCATGCGGCGCAAAGATGTGATTGACAACGCCAACATCTCGGCCGGCGACGTGATAGTCGGACTTGCATCCTATGGCAAGGCGGCATATGAGACCGGCTATAATGGCGGCATGGGCAGCAACGGACTCACCTCGGCACGTCACGACGTATTCGGAAAGGATCTTGCGGAAAAATACCCCGAAAGCTACGACCAGGCTCTGCCGGCCGAACTCGTCTACTCCGGCACAAAAGGACTGACCGACGAAGTCAAAGGTTCACCCCTTAATGCAGGCAAGCTCGTGCTGTCGCCCACCCGCACCTATGCCCCTATCATAAAACGCATTCTCGATGCCATGCGCGAGAATATACATGGCATGGTACACTGCTCAGGAGGCGCACAGACCAAAGTCATGCACTTCGTCGAGAACAAGCATGTCATAAAAGACAACCTTTTCCCTGTTCCGGTACTGTTTGATCTCATACAGAAGGAAAGCAACACCTCATGGCAGGAGATGTACAAAGTTTTCAACATGGGACACCGTATGGAGATATATGTCGCACCGGAGCACGCCGACCGCATAATAGAAATCTCGGAAAGTCTTGGTGTGGAAGCCCGCATAATCGGCCGCGTCGAAGACTCGCCAGAAGGCAACAGACTCACAATCGTTTCAGAGAAGGGCAAGTTCATCTATTGACCACATGAAACGCTGTCAGCGGTTACTTAAAGCAAATGAGGGCATGGCGCAGCGCGTCATGCCCCTCTTGTTGATTCTGATTGCCGCAGTCATTTCATGCGGGCGCCACAACAGCACTGCCACAGCAAGCCGCCTCACCCCGGGTGTCCTGCCCGATACCCTCCGTGTCGCCAC
>JAIDKP010000268.1 GCA_029051445.1 Muribaculaceae bacterium
GCATCACACAAGGGATGGAAAGCCATGATCGACGACGGCAAGACATTCTACAGCTCACGCCGCTACGACATCAGCCCGATTGTCGACCGTGTCGGAGGAGGAGATGCTTTCTCCGGCGGACTCATCCACGGACTCGTCAGCGGCATGACAATGGAAAATGCGCTTGAATTCGCCGTTGCGGCATCTGCATTGAAACAGACAATACACGGAGACTTCAATCTCGTCTCGGTTGCCGAGGTCGAGCGACTGGCTGGAGGAGATGCAAGCGGACGGGTAAACCGCTGACCACACTGAACTTCACAATAGCACTCATGTCACGATTAGATTCATTTGCAGTATATGACCGCATAAAACATACACGCATGATACCCGTGTTCTACAACGCCGACCCCGACACAGCCTGCCGGGTTGTACGGGCGTGCTACGACGGAGGAGTGCGTGTCTTTGAGTTCACCAACCGTGGTGACTTCGCCGACGAGGTTTTCACCGTCTTGCGGAAATACACGGCTGAAGAGTGTCCCGGACTCGCGCTCGGTATCGGTTCGGTAGTCGATGCCCCGACGGCATCGGCCTACATACAGCACGGAGCAGACTTCATTGTAGGCCCGCTTTTCAACCCAGAGGTCGCCCGCGTGTGCAACCGTCGCGGCATCCCCTACTCCCCCGGGTGCGGCACTGTCAGCGAGATAGGCTATGCACAGGAAGCCGGATGCTCAATATGCAAAGTTTTTCCTGGCGATGTTCTGGGTCCGAAATTCGTCAAAGGAATTATGGCACCTATGCCGTGGAGCCGCATTATGGTCACCGGAGGTGTGGAACCGACCGAAGACAATCTGTCGGCATGGTTTAAAGCAGGAGCCTACTGCGTCGGTATGGGATCAAAGCTCTTCCCCAAAGAACGCATAGAGGCATGCGACTGGCAATATATCACCGACAAATGCCGCGAGACTCTCGATATCATTTCAAAATACATTGCACCTTAACAGACATCTATTGATTACTACCATGGACGGCACCACGACACAAAAGAAAACCAATTACCGGTGGGTCATATGCTCTATGCTTTGGCTTGCACTTGTCGTAAACTATCTCGACAGACAAGTCTTGTCTTTGACATGGAAAAACTTTATTGCGCCTGAATTCAACTGGACCGATGCCGACTACGGCCTTATAACTGGCGTGTTCTCTATAGTCTACGCTATCGCCATGCTGCTTACAGGCAAGTTTGTCGACAAGGTCGGCACCAAACGCGGCTACCTGTGGGCTGTAGGAATATGGTCGGCAGGTGCATGCCTGCATGGACTCTGCGGCATCCTTACCGACGGCATAGTCACCGGCCAATGGACTCTCTCATTCAGCGTAGCCCGCGAGCACATTCAGGCTGTAAGCGACATCTCCGGTGCCGCATTCGCAGTCACGTCGGTAAGTGTGTGGCTTTTTGTCGCAGCCCGATGCATCCTCTCCTTGGGCGAGGGAGGCAACTTCCCGTGTTCGATCAAAGCGACAGCCGAATACTTCCCCAAAAAAGACCGTGGATTTGCAACCGGCATATTCAACTCCGGCGCACAGATCGGACCGCTTGTAGCTCCGTTTCTTATTCCAACCCTTGCCGAAAACTGTGGATGGGAGGCAGCATTTATCCTCATAGGCGCACTCGGATTCCTTTGGATGGGAGCATGGGTATTCACCTATCGCCGGCCCGAAGAAAATCCCAAAGTAAACGCAGCAGAGCTTGCCTATATCGAGCAGGACGCGCACACCGAAATAGACAGCAACAAAGTTGACGGCAGCAACACTAAGCCGCGCGACATCTCTTTTCTAAAACCATTCACATTCCGGCAGACGTGGGCCGTCATATTCGGCCGCTTCCTTCCCGACTCCGTATGGTGGTTCCTGCTTTTCTGGGCTCCGGCATTCATCAACGACATCTACGGATATTCCTCTGCCTCTTTCACCGGCATGATGGCCGTCTTCACAATCTACCTTATCTCGATGCTGTCACTATGGGCGAGCTATCTTCCAACCTACTTCATTGAGAAAAACAGACTCAATCCTTATGCTGGACGAATGAAAGCGCTTCTCATCTACGCAGTCTTTCCAATTCTCGGCATTGGTGTCATGCCGCTCGGAGAGATATCACTCTGGTTCCCGGTTGTGATCATAGGCATAATGGCTGCGGCTCACCAGAGCTGGAGTGCCAATGTCTTTACAGTGATCAGCGATATGTTCCCCAAACACGTTGTTGCAAGCGTGACAGGAGCTGCCGGACTGGCGAGCGGACTCGGCAGTTTCTCAAGCAACTACGGTGCCGGTCAGCTCTTTGTCTACGCTGAGCGTGTCGGACTTCATTTCCTTGGCTTTGAAGGCAAGAACGCCGGTTACATGATAGTATTCCTTATCGCCGGATTCGCCTACCTTCTAAGCTGGATAATCATGAAAATACTTGTTCCACGCTACAAACTCGTAGTCTTGAAATGACCAGACCATTCATAACACCCGACTTTCTTCTTGAGAACGAGACGGCTCGCAGGCTGTACCACGACCATGCCGGGCTGTTACCGATCATCGACTATCACTGCCACCTCTCACCTCGCGAGATTGCAGAAAATCGCCCATTTGAGTCCATCACACAACTGTGGCTCGGAGGCGACCACTACAAGTGGCGCGCAATGAGAGCCAACGGAATACCTGAGCGGTTCATAACCGGCGATGCATCACCGTGGGAGAAATTTCAGAAATGGGCAGAGACTGTACCGCGCACCTTCCGCAACCCGCTCTACCACTGGACACACCTTGAGTTGTCGACAGCTTTTGGCATAGACACAGTGCTCAACCCTGCGACAGCCCGTGAGATCTATGACCGCTGCAATGAAATGTTGAGTCAGCCCGACATGACTCCTGTCGGACTCATGCGCCGGTACAACGTCGAGGTCGTTTGTACAACCGACGACCCGGCTGACGATCTTCATTTTCACCATCAGATATCACAAAGCGGCATCACGACAAAAGTCCTGCCCACATGGCGGCCCGACAAAGCCGCCAACATAGGCGATCCGGCTGCCTACAACGCCTACCTCGACACACTCTCCGATGCCGCCGGCATAGAGATTGTCAGTTTCGATACCCTAATCGATACATTGCAGCGGCGCCACGATTATTTTCATGAATCGGGTTGCCGGCTTGCCGATCACGGACTCACACACTTCCCATATGCCGAAGCCACCGATACCGAGCTACACCGGATATTCAACACCGTGCGGTCGGGCAAGGCGATCGATGCCGGCAGCTCCGCAAAACTTCAGACAGCGATACTGCTTCGCCTTTGCCACATGAATCATTCGCGCGGATGGGTGCAGCAATTCCACTTCGGCCCGATGCGCAACGTCAACACCCGCGCATTCCGCGCCCTTGGCCCCGATACTGGTTTCGATACAATCGGCGATTACAGCGGTGCCACGCATATCGCGGCATTCCTTGACAGACTTGAAAGCGACGGCCATCTGGCAAAATCCATACTCTACAACCTCAATCCGGCCGACAACGTGTGGGTAGCGGCAATGATCGCCAACTTCCAGGACGGAAGCTGCCCCGGGAAAATGCAATTTGGATCGGCATGGTGGTTCAACGACCATATTTCAGGCATGGAGGATCAGATGAACGCACTCTCCACTCAAGGGCTGCTCAGCCGCTTCGTCGGTATGCTCACCGACTCACGTTCATTCCTCTCCTATCCACGCCACGCCTATTTCCGCCGCATACTCTGCAATCTGCTTGCACGCGACATCGAGCGTGGACTCATACCGGCCGAGGAGTACGACCGCGTGGCCGCGATGGTCAGAGACATATCCTACTTCAACGCAAAAAACTACTTTAACTTCTGATAGTAACGCTATGATGGAAAAAACATGGCGATGGTTTGGACCCGACGACATTATCACTCTCAAAGACCTGAGACAGATAGGTGTCGAAGGCATTGTGACCTCGCTGCATCATATTCCGAACGGAGAAATATGGACCCTCGACGAAATCAACAGGATGCAGGACTTCATCAAGTCCCACGGCCTCCGGTGGAGCGTTGTGGAGAGCCTGCCCGTAAGCGAGGAAATAAAATACGCCGGTCCTGAACGCGACCGTCTCATCGCCAACTATATCGAGAGTCTGCGCAATCTCGGCAAAGCGGGAATACACACTGTATGCTATAACTTCATGCC
>JAIDKP010000269.1 GCA_029051445.1 Muribaculaceae bacterium
CCTCCGTGCTGATGACCGAGTTCTACCGCCGCCTTGCCTCCGGCACCAAGCCGCAGGCAGCGCTCGCCGCTGCAAAATCGGCCGTGCGAGCCCGTCCCGACTGGTCCGACCCCTACTTCTGGGCCCCATTCGTACTCCTCGACGCCGAATAATGCACAAAAAATTAGGGGAGAGGGCGATATTTTTTGGCTATGTCGAAAAACTTTATTAACTTTGCCTCCCGAATTGACGAATAGTAACAAATAATCACACATATACGGCAATGAAACGTACTTATCAACCCCACAACCGCAAGCGCGTGAACAAGCACGGGTTCCGCCAGAGAATGTCAACCCCCGACGGCCGTAAGGTTCTCGCCCGTCGCCGCGCCAAAGGTCGCGTCCGCCTGACTGTTTCGTCGGAAATCGCAAGCAAGTAATTTGGTATTCGGCGGGTTTTAAAAGCCTGTCGTGACTCAAGAAATCCGTGCGGTCGCCCCTTTTGTGGCGACCGTTACATTTTTCACCCTGCATAATCTTCTGAATTTGCTTAACTGCACGCCCATTGCCCGAAAGATCCTGATCCCGAGAGCCGAGCGCATGAAACGTTGGCAGGGACAGACCGAGAAGATACAGAAAAGTCTCCTCCGGAAGCTTCTACACTCCGCATCACACACGCTGATAGGCAACAGGTATGATTTCAACAACATAGAATCATACAGCAGCTTTGCCGACAAACTGCCGGTAACACGATACGAAGACATACGGCCTCTGGTAATGAGAATGATCGCCGGAGAAAGCGACATTCTGTGGCCGGGGCGAGTCACAAACTTCGCACAATCGTCTGGCACATCCGACGGAAGGAGCAAATTCATACCTATAACACGGGAAGGCCTCGCAACAAACCACATTGCAGGCGCGGCATGCGCTGTTGCAGCATACCTTGCTTCCAACCCGAGAAGCCGCATTTTCTCCGGACGGGCATTCATTCTCGGAGGCAGTTTCTCACCGGCTATCGACGCGCCGGTCGCGCCGGGAACACGCATCGGCGACCTTTCAGCCACACTCATTTCGCGCGTCCCGCGCATCGTCAACGACTTCTACCGCGTACCATCGCGCGACATCGCCCTGATGAGCGACTGGGAGCAAAAACTACCGGCCCTCATAAAAGCATCATCCAATCAGAACGTCACAAACATATCAGGTGTCCCGTCATGGTTCCTTGCCGTTCTGAAGGGAGTTCTCGACTACACAGGCAAGAAATCGGTCAAGGATGTGTGGCCACACCTCGAAGTCTTCTTCCACGGAGGCATTTGCTTCGACCCATATCGCGACTTATACCGCAAGGTGATAGGAGACAACGATATGCACTACGTCGAAACCTACAATGCATCCGAAGGATTCTTTGCCGTTCAGGACGATCCGGCCCTCCACCACATGCTTCTCCTTCTCGACACCGGTGTGTTCTACGAGTTTCTTGAACAGGGAGAAACCCAACCTGTACCGGCATGGGAAGTGGAACAAGGCAAAATCTACGAGCTGCTTGTCACCTCATGCAACGGATTATGGCGGTACTCGCCTGGCGACACAGTGCGCATAGAGAGCACCGACCCGTTACGCATAACCATAGCCGGACGCACAAAACACTTCATAAACGCATTCGGAGAAGAAGTGATGGTGCATAATGCCGATGCTGCAATTACCGCGGCATGCAACAAAACAGGAGTGCACGTCACAAACTACACCGCAGCCCCGGTATATACCGGCGATCAGACACGGGGACGTCATCAATGGCTCGTTGAATTCGACCGCACGCCTGACTCTGTCGAAGAATTTGCCGACGAACTCGACCGCACACTGCGAGCTGTCAACAGCGACTACGATGCCAAGCGCTCCCACGACCTGTTTCTCGACCGTGCCGAAGTAATACCCGCGCCCGCCGGACTGTTCAACCGGTGGCTCGCCTCGACCGGACGCCTCGGCGGACAACGCAAAGTTCCACGCCTCTCCAACGACCGTGTCATCATCGATGCGCTGCTATCACTCATCGGCTGAGCCGCCGACAACCGCAAATCCGTAAAAAAACTTGGGCCGCTTCGAAGTTAATCAGAGGCGGCCCGATTCACATTTTCCAACTACGATATATCATCCGCAGCGCGATGAGCCGCACGAGGTACATATCAGACACCCCTCCTGATACACCAGCGTCTCATGACCACAGTTGGGACATGTCTGGCCATTGGCCTTCATTCCGTTTGGAACATACTTCTTCAAAGCGCGCTCGACACCCATTTTCCATGTGTTTATAGAGCGGCTGTCAAGTTCCAGACCACGCACGAGTTTGATAACCTGATCGATCGGCATTCCATATCGCAAAACACCCGATATCAGTTTGGCATAGTTCCAGTATTCAGGATTAAACTTTTCCGATAGCCCCTCGATAGTCGTCTTGTAGCCTCGCTTGTTCACAAACTGGAAATCATAGCGCTTCGTCCCGTTCTCGTCCACCGCCTTGATAATCTTGCCGTGCGAGACCGACTTCGGACAGAATATACCGTCCTCATCGTCCGTAAGTCCGGTAAATATCTCATACGGACGGCCGTTAAGAAGACCGACAAAAGCTATCCACTTCTCGCGACTGTTCTGAAAACGCACAACATCAGCCTCAAGCTCCACCGGACGTTTGATCTGATGAGTCTCATCAGTCTCCGGAATCTTTGGCTCAGGATTCTCCTGCTTCTTAGGCTTCTTTTCAAGCGAGACAAGCACACCCGAACGCGAACCGTCGCGATAAACCGTACAACCCTTGCAGCCCGACCTCCATGCCTCGGCATAGAGCTTGCCGACAAGATCCTCGGTCACATCCGACGGCAGATTGATCGTCACCGAAATCGAGTGATCCACCCAGCGCTGGATACGGCCTTGCATTCTCACCTTTTCCATCCAGTCGACATCGTTTGCCGTAGCTCCTGCATATGGCGACTTCGCCACAATCTCGTCAAGCTCCTCTTTTGTATAAGTCTGAAGCGGCTCGATACCTGCCACATTCATCCAGTCGATAAACTTAGGATGATAGACGATATACTCCTCAAATGCATCACCGCTTTCATCGATAAAGTCCACACGCACATCCTCGTCGTTGGGATTTATCTTGCGGCGGCGCTTGTAGACCGGCATAAATACAGGTTCGATGCCCGATGTCGTACGCGTCATAAGCGAAGTAGTGCCTGTAGGTGCGATTGTCAGACACGCGATATTGCGGCGACCCACACGCTTCATCTTCTCATACATCTCCGGTGCCTCCGCTGCCAGGCGCTGCACAAACGGATTATTCTTCTCACGATCCGCATTATAGATACTGAACGCGCCACGTTCCTCCGCCATATCCACCGACGAGCTGTAAGCCGCGATTGCAAGACGGCGATGCACATCCTCAGAGAAATCCGTCGCCGCAGCCGAGCCATACTGCAGCCCCATGGCCGCAAGCATATCTCCCTCCGCAGTGATACCCACACCGGTTCGACGTCCCTTCAGAGTTTTGTCGCGTATTTTTTCCCACAAATGCCTCTCGGCGCTCTTGACCTCCGCCGTCTCTGGATCTTCATCGATTTTAGCAAGTATCTTCTCGATCTTTTCCATCTCAAGATCGATGATATCGTCCATTATACGCTGAGCCTTGCCTACATGCTTTGCAAAAAGATCATAGTCGAATTCCGCATTCTTCTCAAACGGATTCTTTACATACGAATATAGATTTATAGCCAGCAGGCGACAGCTGTCGTAAGGGCAAAGAGGTATCTCGCCGCATGGATTAGTCGAAATCGTGCGGAAACCAAGATCGGCATAGCAGTCGGGAACCGACTCGCGCAGAATCGTGTCCCAGAAAAGCACTCCGGGCTCTGCCGACTTCCACGCATTATGGATAATCTTATTCCATAGAGTTTTAGCATTTATATTACGTGCGACAAGCGCCTCGCCTTCGCCGGCATTGACAGGATAGGTCTGAACATAACTGTTATCCACCTCATCATCAGCCGTAGCCGCACGCATGAAATCATCGTCGATCCTGACCGAGACATTGGCACCGGTCACCTTCCCCTACGTGATATTGGCATCTATGAACGACTCACTGTCTGGATGATTGATCGAAAAAGAGAGCATCAGCGCGCCGCGACGACCATCCTGGGCAACCTCACGTGTCGAGTTGCTGTACCGCTCCATAAAAGGCA
>JAIDKP010000027.1 GCA_029051445.1 Muribaculaceae bacterium
CTGCCGTGGCTCTGATATCGGACTTCACCGACAAGCCTACAGTTGCAGTGCTCAAGCACAACAATGCCTGCGGATGCGCAGAACGCGAGACTCTGTCGGAGGCGTGGGAAGCCGCGCTTGCAGGCGATCCAGTCTCGGCATTCGGCGGCATCATTGTGAGCAACCGCGAGATCGACGCCGCTACCGCCGAGGGAATGGACAAGATCTTCTTTGAGGTTGTGATCGCTCCCTCCTATACCGAGGAAGCTCTTGAAATACTGCGTCACAAGAAGAATAGAATCATACTTGTCCAGAAGCAGGCTCTCGGCACCGGCAAGCAGGTGCGCTCGTGTCTCAACGGCTACCTCGTGCAGGACCGCGACACCAAGAGCGAGACCAAGGCCGACATGCGTCAAGTGAGCAAAGCGGCTCTCAGCGATGCACAGATCGCCGATCTGATATTTGCAGTCAAGCTTGTAAAACACTCCAAGAGCAATGCCATCGTCCTTGCCAAGGATGGACAGCTTCTTGCAAGCGGCGTTGGCCAGACCTCGCGCGTCGACGCTCTGAAGCACGCGATAGAAAAGGCCGGCACATTCGGTTTTGACCTAAACGGCGCAGTGATGGCATCAGACGCATTCTTCCCCTTCCCCGACTGCGTTCAGATCGCAGGCGAAGCCGGTATCAAGGCAGTCGTTCATCCCGGCGGATCAATCCGCGACCAGGAGTCGATTGACTGGTGCGACAACAACGGTGTCGCCATGGCCATGACCGGTTTCCGTCATTTCCGCCACTAATCGAGATGTCTCCGGAAATCCAAGTTTCCTTTCACAAACATTTGACACTATTGAAACTAAATGAGACTGTTCTCTCTCACTAAGGAAATCGCGATTGACCTCGGCACGGCCAACACGATCATAATCCACAACGACAAGATCGTCATCGACGAGCCGTCGATCGTGGCTCTCGAGCGGAACACCGGCAAGCTTATCGCCGTCGGCAAAAAAGCTCAGGAGATGCAAGGAAAGGAGCATCCCAATATCCAGACCATCCGCCCGCTGCGCAAGGGCGTCATCGCCGACTTCAACGCCGCCGAGCTTATGATACGCGGCCTTGTGAAGATGGCAAGCTCGCGCAGCAACTGGTTCTCGCCGTCGCTTCGCATGGTCATCGGCATTCCGTCGGGATCAACCGAAGTCGAGATCCGCGCTGTGCGTGACTCGTCGGAGCAGGCCAACGGACGCGATGTCTACATGATCTATGAGCCTATGGCGGCCGCCCTCGGTATCGGTCTTGATGTCCAGGCAGCCGAAGGCAACATGGTAGTGGACATAGGCGGCGGAACGACTGAGATCGCAGTCATATCTCTGGGCGGTATCGTCAGCAACAAGAGTATCGCCGTTGCCGGTGACGACCTGACCGAGAATATCGTGAACCACATGAAGCAGGAGTACAGCGTGAATGTGGGCGAGCGCACTGCCGAACAGATCAAGATGGCAGTCGGATCGGCTCTTACACGCCTTGATAATCCTCCTGAGGATTTTGTGGTGCACGGCCCCCACATGATGACCGGTCTGCCGGTGGAGATTCCGGTAAGCTACAGCGAGATCTCGAAATGCATGGAGGGCTCTATCCTCAAGATCGAGGCAGCGGTGCTTGCCGCACTGCAAAGCACTCCGCCCGAGCTTTACGCCGATATCGTGAAAAACGGTATCTGGCTTGCCGGCGGCGGCGCACTGATCAGAGGTCTTGACAAACGCCTGACAGAAAAAATCGGTATTCTGTTCCATGTGGCGGAAGACCCGCTTCTTTCAGTGGCCCGCGGCACAGGCGTAGCTCTGAAGAACATCGATAACTTCTCGTTCCTCATACGCTAACCCGACACACAACTGATATGTAAGGACGCACGGCATGTGCGTCCCTACTTTTTCAGGCGGTGTGCATGCCACAACACAAAAAAACAGACAAGACGTGAAGAACCTGCTTAACTTCCTGGTGCGCTACAGTCCGTGGGTTGTCTTCGCATTCTACGCCTCAGTGTCGTGCTATCTTCTATATTCCGACAGCCCGGCACAACGCCATGTGTATCTGACATCGGCCGGGGCTGTGGCTTCGACGGTCTACGACGGAGTACATAACGTGACGTCATATTTCCATCTTCGCGAGATCAACGAAGGCCTGCATGCCCGCAACAGCGAGCTTGAAGACCAGATACTGTCGCTCAGACGCCAGCTTCAGGAGACCCGCGAAGCTATACACGCCGACACAATGACAGTCACAGCTGCTCTGCATCCGTTTTCGTTTATTATCGCAAGTGTCACCAACAACTCCATAGCGCATCCCTACAATTACATCACGATCAACAAGGGCGCGCTCGACGGAGTAGTTCCGGAAATGGGCGTTGTCGACCAGAACGGTGTGGTAGGCGTAGTCAATATCACTTCAGACCACCATGCCCGCATAATCTCCCTGCTAAATCCCGATTTCCGCCTGTCGTGCAAAGTGAAGGGAAGCGACGCATTCGGTTCTCTGGTATGGGACGGGCACACTCCCGAGGAGGCTGTGCTTGAGGAATTGCCCAAACACACAGTATTTGCCCCGGGCGACACAATCGTCACAAGCGGATATTCGGCCGTGTTTCCCGAAGGAATCCCTGTCGGATCGGTCATAGCTTCCAGCAGTGACTCCGATGACAACTTCTTCAGACTCCGCATAAAGCTTTTCACCGATTTCACGACCCTGTCGACTGTGAGACTCATCAAAAACAACGAACTCGACGACATACGCCGTGCCGAACAATAAGGAGCTAAAGCTATGACAAAAACGTTTCTAAGTTTTCTACTGCTTTTTGTTGTGCTTGTGCTGGCTCAGGTCACCATATTCAACCATATATGGCTGTTCGGCCTTGCAATGCCACTGGTATTCATATACTTCATCGTATCGCTGCCGGTGACAACGCCAACCAACCGGATGCTGACACTCGGCTTCATGCTCGGCCTGACAGTGGACATATTCTCAAATACAGCCGGTCTTAACGCTCTGTCGTGCACGATACTCGCCGGTCTTCGTCGCCCTATACTGAGACTCTATATGCCACGCGAAGACGACATGACAAATCCCATGCCATCGGTAAAATCGATCGGTGCAGCCGCCTACACCAAGTATGTTCTTACGATGACAGTGATCTACAGCATCATCTACTTTGTCGTAGACTCAGCCGGGATTTTCAACATTGTCCCGACCGCACTCCGAATCATCGCAAGCAGTATACTGACATTCATACTGCTCATGGCTGTAGCAGGCATAACCTCCCGGAACCAAAGCGGCAAAAAGAAATAGACTCAGTTTACCTTTTCACACGGGACGGTATATGATGATATAACGACTATTCAGAATGACTACAAAATCATCAGCCATGCCGCCAATGCCACAATGCGGAAACGCCGCGACTCTACTCTCTCCTGACTCTCGACTCCAAGCATCTACTCAAAAATGAGAAAAGATTATCAACTTGAAAAGCGCAAATGGGTGATCATCGGTTTTATCCTTGTGATCGCATGCATCTATGCAGTGAGGCTCTACAGCCTTCAGATAGACGACGGACGCTACAAGGCATCGGCCGACACAAACGCTTTTCTGCGTAAGACGATATATCCGTCGCGCGGTCTGATGTATGACCGCAACGGCGAACTGATCGTGTTCAACCAGCCTGCCTACGACGTGATGATGATACCACGCGACGTGCAGGAGTTTGACACGATCGATTTCTGCCACACGCTCAACATCACCTATGACCAGTTCATGGCCAGGCTGAAGGCGATGAAAGATCCGCGTCAGAATCCCGGTTATTCGACCTACACTCCTCAGCGACTCATCACACATCTCTCGGCCCAGGACTACGGACGACTTCAGGAAAAGCTCTACCGCTATCCCGGATTTTTCATACAGAAACGCATCCTGCGCCAGTACAAACACTCGACAGCCGCAAACGTGCTTGGAAATCTGCGCGAGGTATCGCAACGCGACATCGAACGTGACCCCTACTACCAGCGCGGCGACTACATCGGTGATCTCGGCGTTGAGAAAAGCTACGACGAGTATCTGCGCGGCGTAAAGGGTGCCGAAATACTCATACGCGACGCCCACGGCCGCATTCAGGGGCGTTATGAAGACGGAGCAAAGGATATTCCTGCTGTCAGCGGGCGCAATCTCCGGCTTGCCCTCGACCACGAGCTGCAACAGTATGCCGAGAGCCTTATGGTGAACAAAATCGGTGCAGTCGTCGCTATCGAGCCTGAGACGGGTGAAATCCTGTGCATGGTTTCCTCACCGACCTATGACCCGATGAAGCTTGTGGGCCGCCAACGTGGCGAAAACTACTCACTTCTGAAGGATGATCCATACAAGCCCTTGTTTGACCGCGCACTGATGGGCGCCTACCCTCCCGGATCGACTTTCAAGCCGGCCAACGGCCTTGCTCTGTTGCAGGAGGGCATCATCAACAACTCCACAATGTATCCCTGCAGCGGAGGTTTTATCTCCGGCGGCCTGCGTGTCGGGTGTCACGGACATCCCGCTCCGCTTCCGCTCAAACCGGCATTGCAGACATCGTGCAACGGCTATTTCTGCTGGGGGCTGAAAGCAATGCTCGACAACAACCGACGCCGTTACGGGTCGACGGGCGAGGCATTCGAGGTGTGGAAAAAACATCTTGTGTCGCTTGGCTACGGTTACAAGCTCGGGGTGGATCTTCCCGGTGAAGGACGTGGTTTTCTCCCCAACGAAAAATTCTACAGCAAAATCTACGGCGAAGGACGATGGAGTGCCAACACGATTATATCAGTGGCCATAGGACAGGGAGAGATACTTGCCACCCCGCTTCAGATCGCCAATCTCGGAGCTGCCATCGCCAACCGCGGATGGTTTATCACTCCTCATGTTGTCAAGGAAATACAGGACACTGTCCTTCCGGAAGAATACAGGACCAAACGTTATCCGACGATCGACCGCCGATATTTTGATGACGTGGCCGAGGGTATGCGCATGGCAGTAACCGGAGGCACATGCCGTCTGGCCAATCTTCCAGACATCGAAGTATGCGGCAAGACCGGAACAGCGCAGAATCCACACGGCAAAGACCACTCGGCATTTCTCGGCTTCGCACCCTATCACAACCCCAAGATCGCGATATGTGTCTATGTGCAGAACGCGGGATTCGGCGCAACATACGGAGTACCTATCGGCAGCCTTATCATCGAACGTTATCTGAAGGGATCGATAGCTCCCGAACGTAAATATATCGAAGACAACATGCTTCACTCCAACACTCTGATATTCTCACCCAAACAGTAACCGATGAGTCTGGGAACACTATACCGCACAAAACGCACCGAAGGCTCTCCGCTCCGGCATGTCGACTGGATAACGGTTGTCATCTACCTGCTCATGGTTGTGGCCGGGGCGATATCGATCTACGCTGCAAGCTATGACTTCGACAACGCCTCGATCTTCTCGTTTGACGAGTTTTCGGGCAAACAGCTCCGCTGGGTGGGTCTCTCGCTGTTTTTAGGACTTGTGCTGCTTCTGGTTGACTGGCGCATCTTTGAGACATATGCGTGGCCTATATACATCGTGCTTGCCCTGCTTCTTGCCGCCACTCCCCTGCTTGCCCACGATATCAAAGGATCGCTTTCATGGATCAAGATAGGCTCCATGAGCATCCAGCCTGCCGAGTTCGGCAAATCGGCGACCGCACTTGCTTTAGCCAAACTTTTCAGCAGCTATAATTTCCAGCTTAACGCCAAGCCGTCGAACTACGTAAAGGCGCTTCTAATAATCCTGCTGCCTATCGTGCTAATACTGGCTCAGAAAGAGACCGGATCAGCTCTGGTGTATCTGTCGCTGTTTTTTGTGCTCTACCGCGAGGGTATGAGCGGGCTTGTTCTTCTTGCCGCTCTGGTAAGTGTGATCATATTTGTGGTGACTGTGAAGTTTGTCGATATCGGTCCTCTCGGACTTCCGATCGGCGAATTTGTAATCTATCTGCTCATAATGGTGCTGATGGCCGGAATGCTGTGGAGCTATTGCCGCCGTCGCAAACTCGCACGCAACATCACACTCGGATTTATCGCTGTGGTGAGCCTGTCGGTGATACTGGCCGGCTACATCGAGACTCCGCTTCCGGGACAATGGATATTCATCGGGACGATCGGAGCGGCATGCGTCTACTGTCTTTTCGACATGATGCACGACTATTCGCACAAACTCATGGTGACAATCGGCACTGTAGCCGCCGCTCTCGCCTTCATGTTTTCGGTGAGTGTGGTTTTCAATCAGGTGCTTGAACCACACCAGCAGATGCGCATCAAGGTAGCTCTCGGCATCGAGGAGGATCTGCGTGGAGCAGGATACAACGTGAACCAGTCTAAAATCGCGATCGGATCGGGCGGACTCGTCGGCAAAGGTTTTCTCCAAGGCACGCAGACCAAGCTGAAATTCGTACCAGAGCAACACACCGACTTCATCTACTGCACAATCGGCGAGGAGGAAGGCTTTGTAGGATCAATCGCCGTGATCGCGCTGTTTCTGGCTCTTATACTGCGCGTGCTGTTTATAGCCGAACGACAGCCTACGGTGTTCGGCCGTGTCTATGCCTACTGCGTGGCCTCGTATTTTATATTCCACTTCTGCATCAATATAGGCATGGTGATAGGGCTATGCCCGGTTATAGGCATACCTCTCCCCTTCTTCAGCTACGGGGGCTCATCGCTGTGGGGATTCACCATACTTCTTTTTATCCTGCTACGCATAGATGCCGCACGCCGCGAGCGCCACGGCGGACGGTCGTAGCATTTATATAAAACCCAAGTCTAATGAAATTTTCAATACTCATCCCAACCTGGAACAATCTTCCTTTTTTAAAGCTGTGTATCAGAAGTATCGAGCAAAACTCCCAGACAGATCATGAGATACTAATCCATATCAACGACGGCTCTGACGGTACTCTTGAGTGGGTAAAAGAGAATGGATACAAATATATCCACACCAAAGAGAATATCGGCGTATGCTGGGCTTTAAATGGCCTGCGGTCGATGGTGACAACCGATTATATTGTATTTGTCAACGATGACATGTATATGTGTCCGGGATGGGACAAATCTTTTGCCGATGAAATCAAAAATATCCCCGACAAATTGTTTTTTCTTGCATCATCGACAATACAGCCGGAGGGACATAAACTCAGACCAATAGGTGTTCCAGTATCTGATTTCGGCCGCACGCCTGATGAATTCAGAGAGGATGATCTTATCAGATATGCTTCGGAACTGGAGATTCCGGATACCTGCGGATGTGTATGGCCGCCTAACATTGTACATCGTGACCTGTGGGATCTTGTAGGTGGATACAGCATTGAATTCAGTCCAGGCTTAGGATCGGATCCCGATTTCTCAGCCAAGCTGTACATGGCCGGGGTAAGATGCTTCAAGACCCTTGGCACAAGTCTGTGCTATCACTTCATGAGTGTATCGGTCAACCGAATAACAAAAAACAAAGGGCGTGTTCAATTTCTAAGAAAATGGAATATGACCGTCCATGCTTTTCTTGAGCACTATCTGCATATCGACGTGCTCTGGACCGAGTGCACGGACACAAGACCGATATTGCCTAAATGCCGCATATATGGAAGCATGATAAAAAGAGTGTTCACATGTCTGAAAAAGACTCACGCACCGGAATTGTAATACGAAGCCGATTTCGTATTGATATGTGTCAAAAAGATTTCTGACAGAGGGTAGGCGTACTGTCGCAACTGTCGCACGCCCCCTACAAATCAACATCATGTCATACGGACGAGCGATCTTAAACATCATAGGGGCATGCGTCAGCCTATTTTGACGCACGCCCCTGCTTTCTGTTATAATGACGTAGTATGTCAGAGGGAGGTAGAGGGGTAGAGAGCTTCCCACCATGTGTCGTCGTCCTGGAGATGCTTCGCAAACCAGGCGAAGATGGTGTTCTGCCACATCTCGCGCTTGTCGGGATCGAGGATGTGGTGCTCCTGATCGTCGACCTCGACGAGTGCAGTCTCCTTGCCAAGTAGCTTAAGCGCGGTAAACATCTGGTGACTCTCGGCCGGCGGCACGTTGGGGTCGGTGTTGCCGTGGAGGAAGAGTATCGGTGTGTTGACCTTATGCGCGTTGTAGAGCGGGCTCTGCTTCACGTAGAGGTCGGGATGAGTCCAGGGATAGCTCTCGGCCATCGATGTCTCGCTGTAGGAGTAGCCCCAGTAGCCTTCGCCCCAGTAGCTTGTGTGGTCGCTGATGCCGGCATGTGATATGGCTGCGGCAAAGAGATCGCTGACCGTCTGCAGATACATGGTCATGAATCCGCCGTAGCTCGCGCCTATACATCCGATCTTTTTCTCGTCGACAAACGGATGCTGCCTGATGAACTCCTTTGTACCCTCGATGATGTCGCGGGCCGGATCGGTGCCGGCAGTGTTGACATGGCGCGAGGAGAACTCCTGACCGAAACCGGTGGCACCCGACGGATTCACCACATACACTATATAGCCCATAGCGGCATAGAGGTGATGGGGATAGCGCGAATGGAAGATGCGCGATGTGGGGGAGCAACCGCCATAGTAGTTCACGATCACCGGATATTTTTTCGACGGATCGAAATCGGCCGGAAGCACATAGCGGCCATTGATGGTGTCGCCGATAGAGTTGATGAAATCAAAGTCGCGAACCTCGCCGAACGCAATGTCGGCAAGAGCTGCATCGCCGGGAGCATCGAGCAGACGCGTGGCCTGTTTCTTGCCAAGATCCACGGCATAGAGACGATCGGTATTTGACGCGCTCTGACCTGTCACCGCAAGAGCACTGCCGTTGCGTGCGACAGAGAAAGAGCCGACAACGTCTTCAGGCACATCGATCAACGTGAACTTGTTTTTAGCCGGATCGTAGCTGAAGAGGTTTATGCAGTCCTTGTCTTCGGCAGTGAAATAGATGCGTCCGTCGCCATAGCACCACTGACTGCTCTGCACGGCAGGATTGAAATCACGTGTTATCGGCGTGACTTTGCGTGTGGCGAGATCCATGATGTAGAGCTGGCCGTCGATCATGCTCGGGTAGTGTCCTTCGCTTACTTTTTTGCCGATACCGTCAAACGACTCCGGGCTTCCTGATACAAGGATGCGGGTTGCGTCGGGCGAATACTGGGCACCGCCGACAAAGCCGTCGTCACACACCAGCGTGTCGACTTTCATTGTATTGAGATCCAACTGATAGACCGAAGTCACTGTGGTCGGACGCTTCTCAAGACGGCTGCGGCTGACACCAAAAAGCATTTTGTCGCCGGACTCGGCAATGTCGTAGATCCATGCATTGTGAGAGCCGAATGTGAGAGGACGATAAAGTCCTGTGGCAATATCGTAGATAGCGATGCCCGAACGGGTACGCCAACCGGGCTGTCGGTCGTCGGGCTCGATGACACGATATATGCGCCCGTCTTCTTTCGGGCCTTCTTCTCTTGTATAGTACAACAGTCGGTTTCCTCCCGGCACCGGGACAAACGAGCCTTCGGGGAGATTTGAGGCCACAATGTTGCGGTCGAGAGTGACAGGGTCAAACGTCACCATCTCTCTCACTCCGTCGGGGCGTGTCTGCACACTCCAGAGCAGATCGCTGTCGTCAAGCCAGGTCCATGATCCGTCGGGCAGCTGATCGACAATGACTTTTCCTCCGCTTCTCATCTCGCGCACTTTAGCCGTGCGGCGTGTGTGCTTGTCGTTGCCTGTGGTCGAGTAGTTTACCACCGCATATTTACCCGAAGGAGAGACTGATGCACCGCTGACACGGGTGCAGAATGCTACATCGTCGAGACGGAAGGAACGCCCTGCGGCAGGTGCGACAACCGACAGCAACGACGGATCGGCGGTCGTGAGTGTCACCTTCACCGAGTCGCGTGTCTCGGGAGTCGATATATATTTCAGTGTGATTTCGCGCGACGCGGGGATGAGTTTGAGCGTATTGCCCTCCACAGGTTTGCCGTCGACGAGCAACTGACAGTCGGTCAGCCCGGTCTCCACAGTCACTTCGGCATAACGCTTGTTGACGAGCGGGAAACTCAGGAAATTCAATGCTGTTCCATCGGGCGATCCCGGAGCAATATCACCGCTCCACGCCTGCGCCGGAAGCGCATCGGGATTTACGTGATAGCGCAGAGCCGATTTCACGTCGTAGGGTTTCGACTTGACATCGACAGTGTCAACCATCACAGGCCGATCTATGACGACCGGCCCCCGATAAGTAAACTCCTTTACATCAACAGCCTGAGCCATCGCCGAGAGTGAGGTCAAGGCTGCGAGAAACGATAGTGATAATCTCATGATTTATCTTGAATTGGTCATTTGCGACGTATATAGTCGGCTATCCATGCACCCACCTCAGCCGTACCGTAGACGGCGCCGCCGGGTACCTGAATCTCGGGGGTGCGCACCTGCTGATCGAGCGATGCGTCGACAGCCTCGCGTATGAGAGCGCCTTCCTCCTTCATATCGAAGTACTCGAGAAGCATCGCGGCCGAGAGGATCTGTGCTATCGGGTTGGCGATGTTCTTGCCCGCGGCCTGCGGCCATGAACCGTGCACCGGCTCGAAAAGCGGTGTTTTCTCGCCTGTGGAAGCCGACGGAAGCAGTCCCATAGAGCCTGAGATAACGCTGGCCTCGTCGGTGAGAATGTCGCCGAAAGTATTTTCAGTGACCATCACGTCGAAGAAGCGCGGATCCACAACCATGCGCATGGCGGCGTTGTCGACAAACATGTAGTCGGTCGTCACATCGGGGTAACGCTGTGATACCTCCTGAGCAACCTTGCGCCACAGACGGCTCGATGCAAGCACATTCGCTTTATCGACCACTGTGAGGTGGCGGTTGCGGCGGCGGGCATAGCCGTAGGCTGTCACAAGTATGCGCTCAATCTCATCGCGGGTGTATGCGTTGGTGTCATAGGCGCGCTCATCGCTCTCAAATTTTTCACCGAAGTACATGCCTCCGGTGAGTTCACGCACACACACAAAGTCGGCACCCTCAACGATTTCCTGTTTGAGCGGCGACATGTGGAGCAGGCATTTGAATGTCTGCATGGGGCGTATGTTGGCATAGAGGCCGAGCTGCTTGCGCATGGCAAGCAGTCCCTGCTCGGGACGCACTTTAGCCGAAGGATCGTTGTCGTATTTCGGATCACCTACAGCCGAGAACAACACTGCATCGGAACGCAGGCAAAGTTCATAGGTCTTCCCGGGGAACGGATCGCCGCAATCGTCGATCGCCGCGGCTCCCACAAGCCCATACTCAAAACTGAACTTGTGGCCGAATTTCTCGGCCACAGCTTCCAGCACGGCCACCCCCTGACGCGATATCTCAGGGCCTATGCCGTCGCCCGGAAGCACGGCTATTTTCAGATCGCTCATCGTTTTTATTATTATTTATTTGCCGTTGACGCGCTCATACTCGGCTGTGTCGCCGCGACGCGTGAGGAGGTACTCGATGTCGTCGAGCCCCTCGGCAAGGCATTGTTTCTTATAAGGATTTATCTCGAAGTTCTCGATATCGCCGTTGGCGAGGTTGGTGATCGTCTGCGCCTCAAGGTCGACACGTACCTGAGTATTCGGGTCTGCCTCTATCGAGCTGAAAAGCCTCAAGAGAAAAGCCTCGCTCACAGTCACGGGCAGCACAAACGAGTTAAGCTCGTTGTTGCGGTGGATGTCGGCGAAAAAGCTTGACACGACGACACGGAAACCGTAGTCATGTATAGCCCATGCAGCATGTTCGCGCGACGAGCCGCAGCCGAAGTTCTTGCCAGCCACGAGCACCTGACCGCTGTAGGTGGGGTCGTTGAGCACAAAATCTTTTATAGGATTGCCCTCCTTGTCATATCGCCAGTCGCGGAAAAGGTTTTCACCGAACCCATCGCGGGATGTGACTTTGAGAAAGCGGGCAGGTATGATCTGGTCTGTGTCGACATTTTCCATCGGAAGCGGAACGCACGTCGATGTCACTACCGAAAATTTCTCTTTCATATCGACTCAAGTTTACGTGGATCTGTTATTACACCTGTGACGGCACATGCGGCGGCCAGACGGGGGCCGGCGAGCACCGTGCGTGCTCCGGGCCCCTGACGCCCCTCGAAGTTGCGATTGGATGTCGAGACCGACAGTTTTCCGGCAGGGATCTTGTCATCGTTCATGGCCAGACATGCCGAACAGCCCGGCTCACGAAGCTCAAATCCGGCTTCTTCAAGTACCTTGTCGATGCCCTCTGCCTTTATCGCTTTTAGCACGGCACGCGATCCCGGCACAAGCCACGCGGTGATATTGCCGGCCTTGCGGCGTCCCCTGACGACCTCGGCAAACGCACGGAAGTCTTCGAGACGGCCGTTGGTGCAGCTGCCAAGAAACACATAGTCGACCGGCGTGCCCTCGAGCGACTGCCCTTCCTCAAAGCGCATATAATCGAGAGCCTTTCGCCACGATGCGGCAGCGGCGGCATCGTCGGGCGTATCGCAAGCGGGAACTTTCTCGCTTATGCCGATACCCATGCCGGGATTGGTTCCGAATGTGAGGCGCGGCTCTATGTCGGCAGCGTCAAACTCCACTTCACGATCGAATACCGCATCGGCATCGCTCGGAAGCTTGCGCCATGCGGCGAGCGCTTTCTCCCATTCCTCGCCTTTGGGTGCGAAGTCACGCCCCTTGATATAGGCGTAGGTTTTCTCGTCGGGAGCAACCATGCCACCGCGGGCTCCCATCTCGATCGACATGTTGCAGAGTGTCATGCGTCCTTCAACCGAAAGCTCCTCCACTGCTTTTCCGGCATACTCTACAAAGTAGCCTGTAGCACCGCCGGTGCCAAGCTGAGCGATGACGTAGAGCGCGATATCTTTGGCAGTAACCCCGGGATTGAGATGCCCGTTGACCTTGACACGCATGGTGCGCGGCTTTGGCTGCAGGATGCACTGAGTGGCAAGCACCATCTCGACCTCACTCGTGCCGATACCAAACGCCACCGCGCCGAGAGCACCGTGGGTAGAGGTATGGCTGTCGCCGCAGACAAGGGTCATGCCGGGGAGTGTAAGGCCGTTTTCCGGCCCGATGACATGGATGATGCCGTTGCGCTCATGACCGAGACCGAAAAGCGTAAGGCCGAACTCAGCCGCATTGCGCTCGAGTGTCTCGATCTGGTTGCGCGAAACCGGATCGGCTATTTCTTTGTCCTGACCTACAGTAGGAACATTGTGATCGGGCGAGCAATAGGTGCGGTCAACGCGATAGACGCCAAGACCGCGGCGACGGAGACCGTCGAATGCCTGCGGGCTTGTCACCTCATGGCAATAATGCCGGTCGATATAGAGCTGATCGGGACCATCGGTGATGCGGTTGACCACATGGGCGTCCCATATTTTGTCGAAAAGTGTCTTTCCCATCTCGCAGCGGTTATTTAACAAACTTGTTTATGGCATCGATATATGCCTCGGCACTTGCCGCGATGATGTCGGTATTGGCCGAGAAACCGTAGTAGTGGTTGCCGTCGTGCTCGACCGTCATATGCACCTTGCCGATGTCGTTGCTTCCCTTGTTGATCGCCTGTATAAGGAACTCCTTGACGGTGGTAGTGCGGCGTATGATCTGCTTGATGGCCGAGAGAGCCGCGTCGACCGGACCATTTCCGCTCGAACATGCCTCGAACTTCTCCCCTGCAATGTCTATGCCGACGCTGGCCACCGACTGGATACCCACTCCCGATGTAACCTGAAGGAAGTCAAGAGTGATGCGGCGCTTAGCCGAGCGATGCTGTCCGGCAAGCATGAGTACGTCGTCGTCGTTGATCTCTTTTTTTCTGTCAGCCAGTTTCAGGAATGACTCATATGCCTTGTCGAGCTGCTCCTTGTCAAGCTCTACGCCAAGTACATGCAGGCGGTGTTTGAGGGCCGCGCGTCCGCTGCGTGCGGTAAGCACGATCGAATTCTCGTCTACACCCACATCCTTTGGATCAATGATCTCGTAGCTCTCGCGTTTCTTGAGAACTCCGTCCTGATGGATACCTGAGGAATGCGCGAAAGCATTTCGTCCTACAATAGCCTTGTTAGGCTGTACAGGCATATTCATCAGGCTTGACACCAGACGGCTCACACCATATATTTTCGTTGCATTGATGTTTGAGTCGATACCGAGTTCCTTGTGAGAACGGAATGCCATGACAACCTCTTCGAGCGAAGTGTTGCCGGCACGCTCACCTATACCGTTGATAGTCACTTCGGCCTGACGGGCTCCGTTGACGATGCCGGCCACGGTGTTGGCTGTGGCCATGCCGAGGTCATTGTGACAGTGTGTGGCTATGGTGACCTTATGGATGCCGTTGACATTTTCCATAAGATACTTGATCTTCTCTCCAAACTCCCAGGGCATGCAGTAGCCGGTCGTGTCGGGAATATTCACGACAGTGGCACCTGCGTCGACCACTGCCTGAATGACACGGGCAAGATACTCGTTGTCGGTGCGTCCGGCATCTTCGGCGTAGAACTGCACGTCCTCCACATAGCGCTTGGCGTATGCCACACATGCACGCGCCCGCTCAAGTATCTCGTCGCGGTTGGAATTGAATTTGTATTTTATGTGATAGTCCGATGTGCCTATGCCAGTGTGAATGCGTCCGCGCTTCGCATATTTCAGCGCGTCGGCTGCCACACGTATATCGTTCTCCACCGCACGTGTCAGGGCGCATATCGTCGGCCATGTCACCGCCTTCGAAATCTCTACTACAGAGTTGAAATCACCTGGAGACGACACCGGAAAACCGGCCTCAATCACGTCTACACCAAGCTCTTCGAGTGCTTTTGCGACCTCAATCTTCTCTACTGTATTAAGCTGGCATCCGGGTACCTGCTCACCGTCGCGGAG
Organism: Muribaculaceae bacterium; assembly: GCA_029051445.1. GTDB lineage: Bacteria > Bacteroidota > Bacteroidia > Bacteroidales > Muribaculaceae > JAFLTL01. Next base: position 14,941 of record JAIDKP010000027.1, read on the forward strand.
AGTTGTGTCAAATATAAATAATCTGTCGCTCATTGTCTATGGATTTTAAAATTTAAGCCGCAAAATTTAGCAAAAAATTATCAAATCACAAAATTAACGACATTT
>JAIDKP010000270.1 GCA_029051445.1 Muribaculaceae bacterium
GCGCACGCCCCTACAGACCAATAATGTATCATAGTGCCGGTAGGGCGGGGAGTCAGTCGATGGATTGGGCGGGACGGTGGCGGTAGCGCAGGGGGGTAAGCCCCATGCGGCGTGAAAACATGCGTGTGAAGTGGTTTGGGTAGGCGAATCCTAATTCTTCGGCGATCTCGTTGACCGAGAGTGATGTCGTATCGAGAAGTCTCCGGGCTGCTGCGATGATTTTCTGCTGTATGTAGTCTTGTGCGGTGATGTGCAGCTCTCGGCGTACAAGTTCTCCGAAGTAGTTGGGCGTGAGGTTGAACTCGGCGGCGCACCAGGCTACTGTGGGTTGTCCTTTCTGTGCGGGAAGTCCGCTCGACAGGTAGTTGTCGATGATGTGGTCGAGGCGTTGGACTATCGAAGTGGTGTTTTTTGTGATGTCATTGAACTGTCGCTCATAGAAGCGTTTTACGTAGCTCAGGAGCTGTCCGATGCCAAGTCGCAGCAACTGATCTGACATGTAGTCGCGCGGTGTGTTGAGTTCGGCGAGCAGGTTGCTAAAGCAGTTCATCACTATGTTGCGTTCGATGCGTGTCGGCTCTATGGCTTCGAGAATGTCGGAGAAAAAGAAGCGGAACATATAGAAGTCGCGACCAAGTCCGGTTTTTTCAAGTAGTTCGGGCCGGAATGCGAGCATCATGCCTCTTGGCTGTGTGTCATTGTTTCGTGTCAGTGCGACCATTTGTCCCGGACGGAGTGAAAAAAGAGTTTCCGAACTGTAGGTGACGCGTTTCCCGTCTTTGAACAAGTCTCCGAAGTTTGTGTCCATGAGTACTACGCAGTACATGCCGAAGTCTGTCGGGTCAAAGAGAGACTGGTCGGCACGCGAGAGGTCGCCGACTGCAATCAGCGGATGTGCGGCCGGTTGTGAGAAATAGGAGTTGAACTGAACGATATCTTTTACCCGGATCATGTCTGTAAAGGTAATAAAAAAGGTAATTATGGTAGGTAAAGATGGTATAAATTACGTAGAGCGGTAATAATGGTCTTTTTTAAGGTAATAATGTTCGCTATCGGGCGTGTTCCGGCAGATATTTTTGAGAAACGAAATATCAATCAAAATAACAACGGAAAAATGCCGGTAAAATTCTATAAGTCGGAAAACCAGGTGCCTCTTGAGATGCACAAGGTGCGTGTGGTGCAGAAACTTCGTCTTCTTCCTGTGGAAGAGCGTCTGCGTGCCATTCAGGATGCAGGTAACAATACATTTCTTCTTCAGAACCGCGATGTTTATCTCGATATGCTCACCGATTCCGGTGTCAACGGTATGTCGGATCTTCAGACTGCGGCTATGTTTCAGGCCGATGACTCTTATGCCGGAAGTGAGACGTTCAACCGTGTCAAGGCAGCAGTAAAGGAGGTTTTCGGCTGCGACAACGTGCTTCCCGCGCATCAGGGCCGTGCGTGTGAGAATATCCTTGCCGAGGCGTATGTGAAACCCGGTCAGGTTGCCATCATGAATTTCCATTTTACCACGACCAAGGCTCATATCACGCGTCTTGGCGGCGAGGTGATCGAGGTGGTGAGCCGCAAAGGTCTTGAGCCGACGAGCGACAATCCGTTCAAGGGCGATTTTGATCTTGAAGAGCTTAAGGCTACTATCGAGAAGCATGGTGCGGAGAATGTGGCCTTTGTGCGTATCGAGGCGGGCACCAACCTTATCGGCGGCCAGCCTGTTTCGCTCGAGAATATGCTTGCTGTGGCCGATATCTGCCATAAATACAAGATCAAGTCGGTGCTCGACGCTTCACTTCTGCAAGACAACGTGTACTTCATGAAGACGCGTGAGGCTCAGTGCAAGTACATGACAACAAGGGAGATCTATCATCTGCTTGCATCGAAGATCGATATAATCTATTTCTCGGCGCGCAAGCTCGGTTTTTCACGTGGCGGCATAATATGCAGTGTCGATGCGAAATATACCAACGAGATGATGGAGTATATTCCGCTCTATGAGGGTTTTCTGACCTACGGCGGCATGGAGGTGCGCTCAATGGAGGCTCTGGCTCAGGGTCTTTATGAGTCGCTTGACATGGAGTATATCAATCAGGGTCCGGAGTTTATTTCATACCTTGTTAAAGAGCTTGATGACTACGGTGTGCCTGTGATCACTCCTGCGGGCGGTCTCGGCGCTCATCTCAACTGTTCGGCGTTTGTTCCCGATATGCCTCATGACCAGTATCCTGCCGCAGCGGTGGGGGCTGCGATCTATATCGCCGGCGGTATCCGCGGCATGGAACGCGGCACTGTTTCGGAGCAGCGTGAGGCCGACGGTACGGAGCGTTTTGCCGAACTTGAGCTTCAGCGTCTGGCGGTGCCTCGCCGTGTCTACACTCTGTCGCAGATCAAGTATGTGGCCGACCGCGTGAAGTGGGTGTGGGACAACCGTCACATCATCGGTGGTCTGCAGTGGACCATGGAGCCTAAGGTGCTTCGCTTCTTCTTCGGCCGCATGAAGGAGATCGGTCACTGGCAGGAGGATCTTGTGGCTAAGTTCAAGGAGGATTTCGGCGACAGTCTCTGATCTGACAGGATCAGGTATAGGTTTTAACAGAGGCCGCATCCCTTGTGGGTGCGGTCTCCAGCTTTTTTAGTCGTCGTGGTGATGGTGTTTTTTCTTGTGTTTTTATGCTTGTGGGGCTTGTGATGACAGTGATCGTAGTCTCCCCATTCATAGTCGCTCTCGACTCCCCAATAGCTCCTGATAGTGCCACAGGCAGTCATTGCCGATGCACCGATGCTTGCGGCGAGGGCGATCAGCAGCCATGAAATCCTGCTTTTATAGTTGAAGCGTGCCATGCATTTCTAACAATTGCCGTGCCCGGATAGTTCATGTTTTTATCGCTTGCTGCTATTATAGTGATGAAGTGACAGAAAGAAAGATAAAAATATGTGGATGATTATATTATATTTGTGAATCGAACCATATAAATCAACAAGGCAGATGCATTTATTTCAGAGAATAGCCATTGTGACACTCGCCGTGGCATGTCAGGTGGCACGGGCTGACAACAAGACTGTCTATGCGGTCTCAGACTCTCATCTCGACACGCAGTGGAACTGGGATGTGAGAACCTCCATACGAGACTATCTCAGATATACTCTAAGCCAGAATCTGTTGCATCTAAGCCAGCATCCCGACTATATCTTCAATTTTGAGGGCGGTGTGAAATATGCCTGGATGAAGGAGTATTACCCTGAACAATATGAGCTCATGAAGCAATATATAAGACAGGGGCGCTGGCATGTGGCCGGTTCGAGCTGGGATGCCAATGATGTCATTGTGCCTTCGGTCGAGTCGCAGATACGCAATATCATGCTCGGTCAAAATTTCTTCCGCAAGGAGTTTGGCGTAGAAAGTACCGACATATTCCTTCCCGATTGTTTCGGTTTTGGCCGGACGCTGCCCACGGTCGCCCGTCATTGCGGTCTGATCGGTTTCTCCTCGCAGAAGATCGGCTGGCGTATTCACCCGTTTTTTGAAAACGACAGAAAAGTGCCGTTTGGTGTCGGCCTCTGGAGGGGTGTCGACGGTGACACGATCATGATGGTGCACGGCTACAGCTATACCCATGCATGGGACGGCGAAGATATATCTCACAGCAAGGATCTTGAAAAGCTGGCCGATGAAAACGCCAATGGCATTGTATATCACTATTACGGTGTGGGTGATCGTGGCGGATCGCCTACAATAGGTTCGATCCGGTCGGTCGAGCGCGGTGTGCGCGGCGACGGTCCGCTGAAAATCATAAGCGCCACAAGCGACCGGCTGTATCTTGACATGCTGCCTTACTCGTCGCACCCGGAGCTGCCAGTGTATGACGACGAATTGCTCATGGATGTCCACGGCAACGGCTGCTATACGGCAATGTCGGTCATGAAGTTCTACAACCGCCAGAACGAGCTCCTTGGCGATGCAGCCGAGAGAGCTGTATCGGCTGCTGCCATTTTTGCCCGCACGCCATATCCCACGGAGTCTTTCACAGAGTCGTGGAAACGTTTTATCTGGCACCAGTTTCATGACGATATCACCGGCACAAGCGAGCCTCCATGCTACGAAATCTCGTTTAACGACGAGCTGTTGTCGCTCAAACAGTTTTCTGATCTTCTGACCGATGCAGCCTCAAGCATTTCCGATCGTCTCAATACCGATGTCTCCGGTATTCCGATACTATTGTTCAATCCGCTCGGATATGAGACTACCGACATTGTCGAGTTGCAGCTTGAGGCGAAGCGGCGTCCGGCATCGGCTGTTGTAAAAGATCATAACGGCCGTCTCGTAAAGGCACAGATCACAGGCTATGACAATGGCAAGGCCACTCTGCTCATCGAGGCTACGGTGCCGGCAGTCGGCTTTGCGGTCTATGATGTTGTACTGAAGGGGAAAGGTGCCGATAAGACCGTTCCGGTCAGCACTATCGAGAATAGTGTCTACAGTCTTGCCTTTGACCGGTATGGAGATATCTCATCAATTATAGACAAGCGCAACGGCAGACAGCTTGTGGCCGAAGGCAAAACTGTGCGTCTTGCCATGTTTGCCGACAATGTCTCGACCATGTGGCCTGCCTGGGAGATACAAAAAGAGACAATCGACCGCGAGCCTGTATCTTTTGGTGATGATGCCGAGGTTTCTCTTGTTGCGGACGGTGTTTTGCTCAAGCGTGTCAAGGTTACAAAAAGATACGGTGACTCGGAGTTTACCCAGTATATCAACCTATATGAGGGTGCACTCGCGCCTCGCATCGACATTGTCAATGAGATCGAATGGCAAAGCCCTGCTTCTCTGCTCAAAGCCGAGTTTCCTCTCACGGTATTCAATAGAAAGGCTACGTATGACCTCGGTCTTGGTGTTATCGAGCGCGGCAACAATGTGACCACAGCCTATGAGGTGCCTGCACGCGAGTGGGTCGATCTGAGCGACGAAGACTATGGTGTGACACTGTTGAGCAATTATAAATACGGATGGGACAAGCCGTCTGACAACACTTTGAGACTTACATTGTTTCACTCGCCGGGAGTGTCAAACCGCTACAGTCATCAGGAGCGGCAGGATTTCGGGCATCATGAATTCACATATTCCATTGTCGGCCACAGTGGCAGAC
>JAIDKP010000271.1 GCA_029051445.1 Muribaculaceae bacterium
CTACATGACGGTGCAGGAAGCCGGAAATATTTTCTCCGGCATATGGAGCGTGCTCGGATGGAAAGGAAACGGAGAGAAAAAACTTTTCGGAACGCCATTCTCACAGTTTGTGAAACTTACCACCCAACTGGTCTACAGCCACCGCGTCAAACAGAATGACCGGCTTGTCGGACGTGTGCTTCTCGGAGCGGCACACGCCTATGGCAATTCATCGCAAGTACCTTATTCAGAACAATTTTACATAGGAGGAGCCAATTCCATACGCGCATTCACCGTAAGATCAATCGGTCCCGGCAGCTACCGCGCCCCCGACGGTCTGATAAACGGCTACTTCGACCAGACCGGCACATTCAAACTTGAAGCCAATCTTGAATACCGGTTCCCGATTATCGGTATTCTTCACGGTGCCGTATTCCTGGACACCGGCAACATCTGGCTTCTAAAAAATGACCCCGACCGTCCCGGCGGCCAGCTCAGAGCCAAAACCTTTCTAAAAGACATCGCAGTCGGCACAGGTGCCGGACTAAGGGTCGACATATCTATGTTTGTAATCCGCGGTGATCTTGGAATCGGTCTCCATGCTCCATATGACACCGGTAAACGTGGCTACTTCAACATGCCGTCGTTTCGGAAGTCTCTTGCATTCCATCTTGCAATCGGCTATCCATTCTGACAAAAGTGCCATTTAACACATGGGGTAACTGAATTTTTATCTTACCTTTGGGGAACGAACAGAAAAAACGCGCTCCATGAACAAAGGTTTCCAGATAATCATTTCAGGAATAATGCTTATGGGATCTCTGTCATCTCAGGGACAGAGCCATGAGAATATAATCGCGACACCGGCCTATGCCTGGCGCGGCGACAGCATCGTGCAAAACGAGTATAAGGCCTATGCTCCATGCGATACCAAAATCGTCTCGACCTACAAGGCCCAACCGGGATACTACATGCCGGTATCGGCCGAGTGGAATCTGAAAAACGACATTTCTGACTATCCGCGCCTGTCGGGCGGAAATACCCTGCACCGTGCCATCTACAACATGGGACTCGACGAGATGATCAACGCCGTCGAGCCTGACACGACGCTGCGCACCGGCAAAGAATGGAGCGGAGTGTGGACACGTGACGTGAGCTACTCGATCATACTGTCCATGGCACAATTACAGCCCGAGGCTTCACGCATATCGCTGCTTAAAAAGATCACTTCTGACGGACGCATCATTCAGGATACCGGCTCAGGCGGCGCATGGCCCATAAGCACAGACCGCATGATATGGGTCGTGGCAGCATGGGAGGTCTACAAAGCCACCGGCGACAAAAAGTGGATCGAGCAGATCTTTCCAGTGGTTGAAAAGTCTCTTGCCTGTGACTCCAAGACCGCTATCGGCCCTGACGGGCTTGTCATGGGCGAGACTTCGTTTATAGACTGGCGGGAACAGAGTTATCCACGCTGGATGCAGACAGCTGACATATATTGCAGCGAGGCTCTCGGAACATCGGTCGTGCATGTAGAGGCTCTCAGAACCGCAGCCAAAATGGCACGTCTGCTTGGCAAAGGAGATATTGCCGGCGAGTACACAAGCCGCGCCGACTCAATCTCACAGAGTATCAACGATGTGCTCTGGATGCCTGACAAAGGGTACTATGCCATGTACACTTATGGCCGAGAGAACCGTATAGTGAATCCACGCGCCGAGACGCTTGGTCTGGCTCTCTCCATCCTTTTTGATGTGGCCAGTCCCGAAC
>JAIDKP010000272.1 GCA_029051445.1 Muribaculaceae bacterium
TCGTATATGCAGCCCTACCGGAAGTGAACGCCCCATATCAGGCATCAGTTGCCTGATGCGGTTCTCGACTTTAGGCGACGGACGGAAAAGCGACCGATACAGATCGGTGGAGTATGGGTAGAATTCATGGCATGTGTCGACAAACACTGTGCCTGACCTGATTGAACGGAAAAAAGCATATACAGTTTCCGGCTTAGCCTCGATAAGGTAATGTCGGTCACGCTTCCGCTCGTCGCGCAGAGAGGATGTGTAGCGCATGTTTTGCCAGAGTGTGGGCAGAAACAGATATTTTGCCCGTTGCGGGAGATAGGCGAACTGTCTTTTGGGCAGCTCTTTTAATCTGAACGGCAGATTCTCGGCAAGAAAGAGATCGGAGTATGCGGCAGAAAGATCAGCGGTTTTTATCCAGATGACTGTGAGTTTCGCACCGATACGAGCCGAAAGTGCAGTCGCTGATGCAATTGCACGCATTCGGTTGGCAAGTCCCCCACGGGGTACAAGTGTGATTGAAACGTTCATCTTTTGATTTTAAGAATCCCTTTGGCAACTTCCAGAGGCGCATTCCCGTTTCCGAGTACCTTGCGCATGTCTCTGTACAGCTCCTGCTGCCTGACATATCCGGGATTTCCCGGCAGAATCCGACGCACGGCATCGGACACCGCTTCAGGCGTGCAGAAGTGCATGACAAGTTCTTTTATCACCTCTTGGCCTAAAATGAGATTGGGAAGAGAGAAATATTTGACTTTAAGGAAATTTCTTCCGAGCGCATATATGACACGGGAACCGGAGTCGCGGTATAGCATGACCTGCGGCGTGCCGATCAACGCTGTCTCGAGAGTTGCGGTTCCGCTGGTGACAAGTGCGGCTTCGGAGTGGGCTATAAGCTGCCCTGTAGCTCCGAATATAATGCGCGTGTCGCCACGCAGTGAATCATAGAGGCCGACTGGTACAGTTGATACTCCTGCGATTACAGGTGTGTAATTTCTGAAGTTGCGCACTGCCTGAAGCATGATTGGAAGATTTGCCTTGATTTCGGCAGGCCGGCTTCCCGGCACAAGTGCAAGCCATTTTTTCTCAGGCTCAAGATCATATGTGCGGCTGAATATGTCGCGTGATGGCAGCTCCGACAACATCTGATCGATTTCCGAAACCGACGGATTGCCTACATATTCCACATTCCAGTCGTGGCGACGCTGAAACCATCTCGGTTCAAATGGCAGTATGCAGAAAAGCCGATCGATGACTTTGCGCATTGTGGCGACTCTCCACTCTTTCCACACCCACACTTTTGGTGAAATATACCATGTGACCGGTATGCCGAGAGAGTGGGCATAGGCGGCAAGCTTGAGATTGAATGACGGATAGTCGACAAGCAGAACCACGTCGGGGCGTATCTTCTCAATAGCCTTTTTGGCAATTTCAAGTTGCGACAGCAGCCGCGGAAGCGAGGCTACAACCTGAAAGATACCCATTACCGACATCTGCGATATGTGTACAAGCGGGGGAGTGTCGGCGACTGCAGCCATGTGATCGCCGCCAAGATACACAAATCGTGTGGAAGGATCGAGCGATCGCAGATGACTCATCA
>JAIDKP010000273.1 GCA_029051445.1 Muribaculaceae bacterium
AAACAACATCAATGCCTCAAAGCCCGGTCTGTATGAGGTGGATTATGCGATCTACAACGATTACGGATATTCGGCCAACGCCACGCGTTATGTCATGGTGATCGCACAAGGCGACAAAGCCTCGGGTATCTATGAGGTACAGCCCGACAGCTACCGTGACTACAACGGTGAAGTTTACTTTGGAGGCTATCAGATCAAAGTGATCGGCAACGGAGACGGAACATACTATGTGGATGATCTTCTCGGCGGATGGTATTACTACCGCGCCGGATATGGCTTCAACTACGCGCTGCAGGGTGAACTGACAATCGCTGCAGACGGAACTGTCACTATGGACAACAGCTGGCTTATCGGATGGGGAGATTCTGCCAACGACTTGACCGACGGCAAGTTTGATGCGGCAACAAATACGTTGTCATGGGTTGTGTCCTATACCGACTACCCCTTCTTATTCCATGTTAACATGATCAGAAAGGATTTCTAATGAAAAAAATATTTACAATCTTCACGTTACTGGGAGCTCTTATGCTCTCGTCGTGTGGCAAGGAGGAACCATTCTACAGCGAGGTTGTAGAACTTGCCGGCGAATGGAAGGTGACTGTTGACCAGGTCGATGCAAGCGGCAACGTGATCGGCGAAAACCTTGTCGGCACAATCGACCTCCTCACCTACAACACCGTTGCCAACACCAACGAGATGTGGCTTGACGACCTCAAGAATTTCTGGTCGACAAAAATCAAGGTCTCAGTCGATGTGCAGAACTCCACTTTCACCTGCAACGGCTATACCGACGAGTACCTCAAAGGCACCGAATATGAGTATCAGGCCACCATCACCGATGGCAAGATCAACTACGACGGTACCAAGTCGCCGCTCGGACATGTTGTTGACGAGATTGTCTTCACCATCCAGTTCAGCGATGCCCCCGGAGAGTACTATCGTTTCCACGGCTACCGCCGCACCGGTTTCGACCAAGGAGCCGACTGATCAAGCATCTTTTTATCCCTGAATAATTCGGCGCGGGGCCCGTTGAGGGTCTCGCGCCGATGCCGTTTCACAGCCTGGTGCTGTGGGCGTACTGTCGCACGCACAATGCCTATTCTGACACACCTTCACAAACCGGAAAGCTGTTTTCTGTATCAGAAACCATTTCAGCGGGCGGCGGCGATGGCTGCGAGCAGCTGCGCGGCCGCAGGAGCGTGAAGGTCGTCGAATACGGCCGTGATGCGCCCGTCGGCATCAGCTATATAGATGCGCGGCACGCCCACTGTGGCAAAAAGGTTGTAGACTGCCCTGTCCGGCTGTTCCGACATCGGTATCGTCAGACCGTGTTCGCTCCAGTAGCGCGCCGCCGCTCCGGGCTCCTCCTCGCGCGATATAGCCACAAACGCCACGCCGGGGTCATCGGCCAGTCCCTCATAGACCTCCTGCACCACCGGAAGCTCCCGCCGGCAGTCCTTGCACTCAGTGCTGAAAAAAACAATCACCGCGACCTTGCCGCGAAGATCGGCCGTATTCACGTTTCCGCCGCCACAGAGCGACACCGAGAATGCCGGAAGCGAATCCCCCGCCCCGACACCGGTATTCTCGTCCTCGTCGTCTTTTACGCAAGAAACAAGCAATAGCATTATCGCCATCGCAACACCATAGATTGATTTCATCGCAATATGAAAAAAACGGGGACGCACGACCGGTGCGCCCCCATGATATTAAAACTGCTTTTACTCGTCGACATCGCGCACGCAACGCACCGGGCCGGCCACCGCGCGGCGCGAATAGCCGAACGATGTCTCAAACGGATCAAGCTCGCCGGGCGTGTGAAGGTGGAAGATATTTACACGTCCTCCTTCTGAAGCCGAGGAGGTATGATAGTTGCCGCACATGCCGTTGCGCCAGGGGCGTCCGCCCGCCGTGCGCAGGCCCTGACTCGGGAAGTACACCCAATCACCGGTTTTCCAGCCTTGTACATACATCCTGAAACCGCGAAGCGAAGTGTTGTCACCTGTCGATGTGGAGTTGATATTGTTATAATCTCCGCCACCGATGTTTGTTCCGGTTTTGGTAAAGCCGAGCCACATGTCGCCCGGAGGCACCATCCAGCCGGCCGGACACGGGTCGAATATCGACTTCTCTTTGGCACCGTTGTCTGAGAGCACACAACCGGTCGTAACCGTATATTTCAGAGCCGTAGCATATGGTTCTCCGCCCCATAGCATGTCGTTATGTCCCCAGAACCAGTCGCCGTCGTTGACACACGTCGCTGCTGAAGATGGGTTGGAGTCGCCCGATGTCACCGGGCTGATGAAATGCGTCGGATGCTCCGTCACATACCCGATTGTGCCGGTAGTGGCATTTGAAGTTTCGGTACTGAAGAGCTCGGTCGTATGCACATTGCCGGCCGTAGTCATTGTGATCTTGCCGTAATCGTTGTCATACAGCTGCCCGACATTTGTACTGTTATAGTTATAATAATCTACATTAAAGTCTAAACGTCCCAGCGGGAACGGATCCTTGCGGCCCCACTGGTAAACAGTACCATAAGTATTGAGGCCATAGGAGTTTTGGGCGGCAGAACGCGCTCCGAGATTGCACTTCATCAGCGAGCGGCCCTTCACCGTGCGCATGTTGTCTCCCGCCTTGATGCCGTTAGAATCCCAGCCAAACGTATAATAGGTGACCGCCTCGTCAAGATTGGCCGGCGACTCGTTGTTGATCCATATGTGCCACGACCAGATGATCTTTTTATCCTCGTTATAGGCCGCGATCACGGCGTTGCCGACCGAAGTTCCGGCATTAACGTGGATGCGGTCATACTCGTCGAGATAGACCTTGTCACCGGCCCTGTTGTCGCCGATCACGCCGGCTTCCTGCCAAAGGATCCTCACATCGGCTATCTTCTTCTCGGGATCGTTCTTGTTCACATAATCCGAATACTTGAATCCGCCGCCGGTCTCGGTGCGGCTATACGGATCAAACATGATCTGATTGCCCGTGTTCATCACAAAGCAGTTGGCGGGAGCCGCGAGCACACGATCGTCGCGGTTCTCGGAATTCAGCTGGAGAGTGATGTTGTAGTTGTGATTGCGGCGCACGTTGTAGTCATTCTTGTCGTTTTCTCCGAGATAGATCGTATAGAGGAAGTTGGAGCCGTTGCTGCGGGAGGTCACAAACAGCTGAACATAAAGCGCTTTCTCAGGAGCACCGTTGTTCTTGAGTGCCGGATCGGTATTTGTGCTCACGCCGCGGCGGTTGGCCGGAACGTAGAACGTATAGACTTCATCGGAGGCAAGACGCTTGTTGATCGTCACAGAGCGAGTGGCGAAATCCTCGCCATCGGGGCCGGGATAGTTCTCCTCTATCGGAGTCTCCTCCATGCGCATCATCTCGGGCATGTTGTTGATGATGACGCGGGTCACGATAAGACTCTTGGCGGCCTCGGCCGTGACATACTTGAAACTGATCTTGGCCATCATGCGCGTCAGGTGGATATCGACAGGAAGCAGGTCGGTCTCCTTCTTGATCGTCTCCTTCACGTTGCCCTCCATCAGAAGATACTCGTCCTCCCCCATCTCCACATTATCCTCCGTGAAAGGGTACTCATAGGCAACAAACTTCTCAACCGTGCTCAGGTCCTTGTCTTTCGCCCAGTCGGGATCGCCCGTGTTGGCAAGGACGTAGACATGGCTGTCCTCCCCCTCGGCAAGGCGGATGTTTAGTTCCTTGATCACCATCGACGACACCTCGTAGAAGCGCGGGGCGATCAGCTGGTTCCCCTTGTTGTCATACTGGAAAACCCAGATATCCTTGATAGCCTCCTCGGCCGCCTTCTCGGGATCGGCGGTCTCGTCATCAGGATCCTCGGTGTCGGCATCCTCACCGGCACGCGATGTGATCTCGTTGACAAGAGGACGGCCGATGTTCTGAGGCTTGTCGGTGTGAAGACGCAGAGGCACCTCAATCGTCTCGGCGCGGTCGCCCGGCTGAGCGAAAGGCGTGTTCGCCACGTCAAATGTATCTTCGGAACACGACGACACTGCAAGTGCGACTACTGCCGAAAATCCAAAATTCAGAAACCTTTTAGAGAGATTCATATCTGTTTGTTATTGTATTTTTTTCAAGATGTGTGGGCCTGCTGTCGCCCAAAAACCAACCCCGTGCGACGGAACACATGTGTTAGTTGTCTTTGTCAGCTGGCAGGAGTTCAGCCCTGCCAGCCGTATTATCTGTCTCGCGTTTTACTCGTCGACGTCGCGTACGCAGCGCACAGGACCGCCCACAGCACGTCCGGTATAACCATAATCAGTTTCAAATGGTGCCAGAGAACCAGGGGTGTGCAGATGAAGAATATTCACACGACCGCCCTTGGAGGCTGTCGATGTATGATAGTTGCCGCACACGCCGTTGCGCCAGGGCTGGCCACCCATCGTGCGGAGTCCCTGACTCGGGAAGTACACCCACTTGCCTTTTTTCCATTCCTGTACATACATCCTGAAACCGCGGTAGGCGGTATTGTCACTCGAATGCCAGGAGTTGATTGTAGCGTAACTGCTCGCATTAAGGCCGTTCTGGGTGAAACCAAGCCACATGTCGCCCGGAGGCACCATCCAGCCGGCCGGACAAGGGTCGAATATCGACTTCTCTTTGGCACCGTTATCTGTAAGCTCGATGTTGGCCGACACTGTGTATTTTTTTGTTGCCGATTCATAGGGCGTTCCGCCCCACAGGCGGTCATTGTGCCCCCAGTACCAGTCGGCATCATTGATATGGTTGGCCGGAGTCACATTATACGACTCGCCGGCGATGACAGGGCTGATAAAATGAGTCGGATGCTCCGTCACGTATGCGATTGTTCCGGTCGTTTCGCTCACCCTCTCGGTGCTGAAAAGCTCCTTAGTGCTCACGCCGCCGTTTGTGGTCATGCTTATGGAATTGTATTCGTTGTCGTAGAGTGTGCCGACATTAGAGGCATTGTAGTCATAGTAGCCCGAAGGATAATATTCCACATTCCAGCCAAGCGGGAACGGATCCTTGCGGCCCCACTGGTAAACCGCGCCATAGGTACTGAGACCGTAAGCGTCAGGGTTCGCCGATTTGGCTCCGAGATTGCACTTCATCAGCGAGCGGCCCTTCACCGTGCGCATGTCGTCTCCCGCCTTGATGCCGTTAGAATCCCACTCGAACGTATAATAGGGTATGGCTTCGTCGAGGTTGGCCGGCTTGTCGTTGTTCACCCATATATGCCACGACCAAAGCAGCTTGCCATCCTTGTTGTAGCCGCCGATAAGGGCATTGCCGACATTTTTTCCCGCCTTTACGTGGATGCGGTCATATTTATCGAGATAGACCAAAGTGTCAGGATCATTTTTACCGATCACACCGGCTTCCTGCCATATTATTCTTGCACTGGCAATCTTTTTCTCATCCACGTTCTTGTTCACATAATCCGAATACTTGAATCCGCCGCCGGTCTCGGTGCGGCTATACGGATCAAACATGATCTGA
>JAIDKP010000274.1 GCA_029051445.1 Muribaculaceae bacterium
GGTCATAATACTCGGTCTTGCATCGGTGAAGATATTTAAGATCGATTTCGGTACAGTTTCCGGTATGCTGTGCGGTTCTATGGCCAACCCGATGGCATTGGATTATGCCAACTCGATTTTGCCAGGCGACCGTGCATCGGTGGCTTACGCCACAGTCTATCCGCTGTGTATGTTTGCCAGAGTGATTCTTGTTCAGATCGTGATACTGTGTTTTTGCTGACGATGCATTGTGTGTGGCCTGCAGGATGAAAAGTGCTGTTTTTTATCGTATTGTCGAAAAAAACTTCGTAAATTTATTGCTTGAAAGAGAATCTGTCATGACAGATAGCCTCTAATCATTCATTTTACATCGTATCACTACCTCTTATGCGCCACGTTTGTTTACTTATTGTTTTGATTGTTTCGGTGGTTGTCTCGCCGGGATTGAGTGCCTCGATAGTTAGAGGGCGCGTAGTTGATTTCGATACGCAGGAACCGGCGGTGGGTGCTGTCGCCACTGTCATGGCTTCCGACAGTGTGGCCATAGGATCGGCTCTGGTAGGAGAGAATGGTGATTTTTCGATCAACGTAGCTAAGCGCGGCCGCTATGCACTGACTGTTCAGCTGGTTGGCTACGTGGCGTACCACCAGGGTGATATTGAGGTAAAAGGCGACGTGACGGTTGATCTCGGCACTATTGAGATGCATGTAAATGACGTTGGACTCGACGAGGTAGTGGTCACGGCTGAACGCGGCAAGGTGATATATAAGCTCGACCGACAGAAAATAAACGCGCAGTCGGTGCTGACTGCTGCGGCAGGAAGCGCGGCCGATGTGTTGAAATCAATGCCGTCGGTCCGCGTTGACTCCGACGGTGAGATCTCTTTTCGCGGCAGTTCGGGCTTTCTTGTATATGTCGACGGCAAGAAGAGTATGCTTGATGGAACTCAGGCTCTTGAACAGATTTCATCTGCCTCGATTGAGGATATAGAGATAATCACGACGCCATCGGCACGTTATCGCACCGACGGCGATGTCGGCATCATCAACATCACCACCAGGCGCGATACGCGTAGCGGATTCTCTGCCACGGCATCGGCAAGCGGGAGCACAATGGGAGCCTATAGTACCGATCTTAACATGAGCTATGTCAAGGGAACGAACCGCTGGTTTCTTGGCGGTATTGCCAAGCGCATGAAAAACAAGAGTGATTTCGCCCAGACGAAAACGACTCTTGTCGATGACTACCTGACTACATCGAATGCCGAGGGTACGCGATACTCGGCTCCGGCAAGCTATATCGTGCTTGGCGGTTGGGAGATGGATCGTGGCAGCCAAAAACTGAACATGGAGGTGCAACATGGCAAAACGGTTACTGAACGTGGCGGACACATGCTGTACAATGAACACCGCGAGTATCTTGGCGATCTTATCAACGACAATGTATATGACGCCCATGATGTGATAAGAAACACCAAACATCTTGCCCAGATCTCGACAACCTATGCCTGGATTCTTAATGAGCGTGGCGACCGCATAGACGTGAACGGGCGACTGCGCTACGACTGGAACAGTCTGGAATATACCGAGAGTAATCTTTTCGATCAGTCGGGCACGCGCTATGAAGGCACGCGAGGATACGAAGATGAGCACCACTGGGATTTCGACGGCACCGCGTCATATAGAATGAACTATGACGACGACGGTCATCTCGAACTTGGCTACCAGTATGTGTCGTACAGCGAACATGGAGATTATTCGATAAAGTATTGGGATCGCGCTCTCACCGATTTTGTGTGGCAGGACGACATGTATGCGCCGTTTTTCTATCGCCGCCAGATACATTCGCTTTATGCTATGGTCAATCAGAAAATCGGCAGGGTGGAGTTTGATGCCGGTTTGCGTGGAGATCATACTATTGATGAACTGACGATAGCTGTGGCCGGAGCCGACCGCGACATAAAGCGGTGGAATCTGTTTCCGTCGGCCCACATGCTTTATAGGGCAGGGGAGTCGGGCAATATCTCTGCCGGATATTCCTACAGGACTGTGCGTCCCGGTATATGGCAGCTTGAGCCTTATATCACCTATGAGGATTATTATACCAAACTAATTGGTAATCCCGACATACGTCCCGCATACGTGCATTCGGCCGAGCTCGGCTATAATCATGATTTCGGCGGCGACAACACTGTGGCGGCCACTGCATTCTGGCGCAGCCGCAGCGATGTGGCGCAGCGAGTGCGTGTGCCCTATGAGCCGGGAGTGACTCTCGATTCTCTGATTAATGCAGGCGATGACCGCACGATAGGCCTTGAACTGTCGTCGCGTCTGCGTCTCACTCCGTGGTGGACGGCCAATATCAACGGCAGCTTGTTCGGCTACAGATTCAAAGGCAAATATGAGGGGTACACCTCTGATTCAAATATGAGTTATTCGGTATCGCTGATCAACAACTTCACACTCGGCCCGACTACAAAAATGCAGTTTGATGCCAATTTTGTCGGTCCGACTGTGCTTGCGCAGGGGCGTGAAAAGGCTTATTGCTATTTTGATCTTGCGGTGAGGCAGCAGGTTGTTAAGAATACACTGTGGGCTTCGCTTGTAGTCCACAATGCGTTTCATACGGCGCGCTACAACAGTACGCGTATTGCCGACGGTCTTGAGTCGTTTACCGATGTGAGGCCGAAATATCCCGATATCGCGCTCTCGCTCACGTTTAATTTCAATTCGACGATGAAGGAGAAACATGGTGCCGTGTCGGGTGGTGCACAGTTCACAGGATCTGATTTCTGATCTAATGTGAGTCAGCGGGTGTTTTGTAAGTAAATAGATATTAAACCGGACAGATTTAAGGTGAAAGAGTTTATAATAGATAAAGAGACTACGGAGCGCACGGTGCTCGTGGGTCTGATCACTCCGCAGCAGGACGAGAATAAAGTCAGGGAGTATCTTGACGAACTGGCGTTTCTTGCCGATACGGCCGGTGCAGTCACAGTTCGCCGCTTCACTCAGAAGGTCGATTATCCCAATCCCCGCACGTTTGTAGGTAAAGGCAAGCTTGAGGAGATCAGGGAGTATGTGCAGAACAATGATATAGGCATGGTCATCTTTGATGATGATTTGACGACAAAGCAGGTGTCGAATATCGAGCGTGAGCTGCAGGTGAAGATACTTGACCGCACGTCGCTTATTCTCGATATTTTTGCAAAACGCGCACAAACGGCCAATGCCCGCACTCAGGTGGAGCTTGCGCAATATCAGTATCTGTTACCGAGACTGACGCGACTCTGGACGCACCTGGAGCGTCAGCGTGGCGGTATAGGTATGCGAGGCCCCGGTGAGACGCAGATTGAGACAGACCGGCGCATAATACTTGACCGTATCTCGCGTCTTAAAGAGGAACTCAAGTCTATCGACCGGCAGAAGTCGATACAGCGTAAGAACCGTGGCAAACTCACCCGTGTGG
>JAIDKP010000275.1 GCA_029051445.1 Muribaculaceae bacterium
TATCTGTCTCGGGCATCAGGCGATCGGACAGCATTTCGGCGCGCACCTGCACAATCTGTCGGATGTCTTTCACGGATCGCCACACCTGCCATTGTCACAGACAAAGAAGATTACTTATTTGCAGGACTGCCGACAGAGATAGAGGTCGGACGCTATCACTCGTGGGTTGTAGCCCGTGAGGGCTTCCCATCGGATCAGCTCGAGATTACCGCTGTCGACGAGTCAGGCATGATCATGGCCATGCGACACCGCAGGCTCGACATACACGGCGTGCAATTCCATCCTGAAAGCGTACTCACCCCAATGGGTACTAAAATCATTGAGAACTGGCTTACACACTGAATAACGGATTATGAAAGACCTATTATACCGAATGTTTGAGCATGGCAATCTGTCGCGCGATGAAGCACGCGAAATCATGCTGAACATCGCCGACGGCCGCTACAACGACTGCCAGCTTGCCGCATTCATGACCGTCTTCCTCATGCGCAGCATTACCACCGACGAGCTTACCGGCTTCCGCGATGCCATACTTGAGCGACGTCTGCCGATCGATTTCGGCGATATCGATGCTATCGATATTGTCGGCACAGGCGGCGACGGTAAAAACACATTCAATATCTCCACCGCTTCTTGTTTTGTAGTCGCCGGAACGGGACGGAAAGTCATAAAACACGGCAATTATGGAGCAAGCTCTGTATCCGGAGCCTCCAACGTGCTTGAGTACCATGGTGTCAGATTTTCTGCCGACACAGACCGCCTGTCACGCTCGCTCGATGAAAGCGGCGTATGCTATCTGCATGCCCCGTTCTTCAGTCCGGCACTTAAAAGTGTGGCCGGAGTGAGAAAATCACTTGCCGTACGCACGTTCTTCAATATGCTCGGCCCATTGGTCAACCCTGTGCAACCGCGGCATCAACTGCTTGGAGTCTATAACCTTAAGCTCATGCGCCTCTACAGCTATATAGCACAGAATGAAGGTATCAGATGCACGGTAGTCCACTCACTCGACGGCTACGACGAGATATCGCTCACTGCTCCGTTTAAAGTTACCGGACCTACCGGAGAGCGCATCTACAATCCTGAGGAACTCGGCTGGAAGACCGCATCGCAACAGGATCTGTGGGGAGGCGCTACAGTTGCCGACGCTGCAAAAATATTTGACAATCTGCTCGACGGGAATGCAACGTCTGCTCAAGAAAACAGCGTGGTAGCCAACAGTGCATTCGCTCTTGTCACACTCGATCCGAAACTGTCTATTGACGAAGCCACCGCACTTGCAGTCGAATCCATCCACTCGGGAGCCGCCCGCAAAGTATTCAACAAATTCTGCGAAATCAACCGATGACCGACATTCTACAGAGAATAGCACAAAACAAGCGAGCCGAGATAAACGCTCTGTTTCATGACGAAGAAGCCCGACAGACAATAACACAACAGGCCACTGCAAATAAAGCGCCTGCAACCATATCAATGTCCGGAAACCTGCGCAAGACACCGGGAGGCATTATCGCAGAGTTCAAACGTCGCTCTCCCTCCAAAGCCGACATATTCCCGATGGCCGACGTTACCGAGATAATTCCGCAATATGCAGCCAATGGAGCTGCCGCCTGCTCGGTGCTTACCGACACACGCTTCTTTGGCGGCTGCAATGCCGACCTGGCCATAGCCCGCACCCTTTCTCAGAGTATTCCTCTGCTCCGCAAGGATTTCATAATCGACCCGATCCAGATACATGAAGCACGGTTGCTTGGCGCAAACGCTATCCTGCTCATAGCAGCCATACTCACTCCCGACGAAATGGCATCCTGCAATTCCGTCGCCCACAGTCTCGGCATGGAAGCACTTGTCGAAATACACGATTCCAGCGAACTCGACAAAATCACATTCATCCCCGATATGCTTGGTGTCAACAACCGCAATCTGTCGACATTCCACACCGACATAAACAACTCGCTACATCTCGCATCGACACTTCCAGCCGACACTCTGCTCGTAGCTGAAAGCGGCATACGCACTCCTGATGACATACGCCGTCTGCGCGATGCCGGATTCACAGGCTTTCTGATCGGCGAAGCGTTCATGTCATCACCCGATCCGGGCGCAACCCTCAAAAATTTTGTCAATGAAACAGTCTGAAAAACCGGTAACGCCGCGTCATGCCGACATGATGCTGAAAATATGCGGCATGCGAGATCCGGAGAACATCATGAGTGTATCATGCCTCACTCCCATGCTTATAGGATTTATATTCCATGCCGGATCACCACGCAATGCCGAGGGTCTTGATCCAAAGATCGTAAAAGATCTTCCGCCATATGTGAGACCTGTCGCTGTATTTGTCAATGCCACAGCCCCGGAGATTATCGACATCACAACACGCTACGGCATACGCGTCATACAGCTGCATGGCGAAGAGCCGCCTCAGTTCTGTAGCGACATGCGACGGAGAGGGTTTGCTGTCATCAAAGCTATCAAGATACCGGCGGGAGCCGACAGCTCGTTTCTGTCGCTCCTCGAACCCTACCGCGGCAATGTAGATATGCTGCTTTTTGATACCTCCGGCAAAGCACCGGGCGGCAACGGTTATAAATTCGACTGGTCACTGCTCGACAACTACAGTCTCGACATCCCCTACATGCTGAGCGGAGGCATAGGGCCGGACGATATCAATGCCGTCAAGGAAGCCATGAAACCGGGTCTTGCCGGAATCGACCTCAACAGTCGCTTCGAGACCTCGCCAGGCTTCAAAGATGTGGCAAAACTTTCAAACTTTATTATTCAACTGCGCAAACTCAACGAACATGAACCGATTGACCGCCCTTTTTGGGAGAAAGCATAAAAACATACTGTCGATTTTCTTTACAGCAGGCTACCCGCAGGCCGACAGCACAGTACCCGTCATCAAAGCACTTGATGCCCGTGGAGTCGATCTTATAGAGATCGGCATACCGTTTTCCGATCCAATGGCCGACGGCCCTGTCATCCAAGCAAGCAGCTCACGCGCGCTGTCAAACGGAATGACCCTTCATAGACTGCTTGATCAGGTAAAAGAAGCCCGCCTAAGCGTCCACGACATGCCGTTCATATTGATGGGTTACCTGAATCCGATCATGAGATACGGCATCGATAATTTCTTCAGAGACGCCCATGAAGCCGGAGTAGACGGCCTGATCATACCGGATCTCCCGTTTGATGAATACATCTCTGACTTCAAGGAACTGAGCCGACATTACGATATACCTGTGATCATGCTTATAACACCTGAGACATCAGACGAACGCATACGCCTCATAGACGAACACTGCGACGGTTTTATATACATGGTTTCAGCGGCATCGACAACCGGAGCGAAAGACCACTACAACGAGGAGCAACTCGAATATTTCCGGCGCATAGACTCCATGAACCTGCGACATGACCGACTCATCGGATTCGGCATATCCAATCCCGTAACACTCGCCCAGGCCCGGGAAAACGCTTCCGGGACAATCATTGGCTCACATTTCATCAGGTGTCTTGATGAGACCGAAGGCAATCCGACCGCTGCGGCCGACCTGTTGTTCAATTCTTTAGGGCTATGAGAGGCCACCTATAGCCGTC
The DNA here is from genome assembly GCA_029051445.1 of Muribaculaceae bacterium. Lineage (GTDB taxonomy): Bacteria > Bacteroidota > Bacteroidia > Bacteroidales > Muribaculaceae > JAFLTL01. The sequence goes on from JAIDKP010000275.1 coordinate 3,604, forward strand.
GCGACAAGCCCCACGACAGCGCACTGCACACCAGCATGATAAACGCCGACGTCAGGAGCATGTCTCCTGCGCCGGTGAGGGGCGAGACAATTCCACCGGCAATAAATCCCGAAGCCCCTACAATTGCCGACGAAGCTCCGATAGCCTTGCGCCCGGCGTTCATGGCAAGAGTAGTCGAAGAAGGAAAGACAAAACCGCATCCGGTGATCGCGATCCATGTACACGATTCATAGATCCAGAAACTTTCCACGAGAAAAGCATTGAACAATAGCCCCACAGATGCCAATGTCAGCAAAACGGCACCGGTAAATGTCGCAGACTCAAGTGTCGGAAACTTCAATGCCACAAAACTACCGATCATCGTACCGAACGCATTTATGCCGAAAATCACAGCAAAAGCGATCTCGCTATACCCATACCTGTCCTGAACAATAAATGATGCCGAAGATATGTAACTGAAAAGAATTGCCATCGACAATGCATAGAGCAATATGTAACGCATGAACACTGCGTCGCGAAGCATTATGCCGAATTGCCCGAAAAGACTTTTATAACTTCCCTTGAACCGCTTTTCAGCAACCAGCGACTCTCTGAAAAGCAAAGTCATCATCAACAGCACACCTGCGATAGCAAGCAATGTCCAGAAAACGCCCTGCCAGCCTGCCAGCTCCGAAACAAAGCCTCCGATCACCGGAGCCGTGACCGGTGCGACACCATTGACAGCTCCGATCAGAGTCATTATCTTGACGAGATCCCGACCGGAATAGCAATCAGTCGCCACCGATCTTGAAAGCACAATGCATCCGGCACCACCGATGCCCTGAAAGAACCTCATCACATTAAACACTCCGATCGACGGACTGAAAATGGAAGCGACAGTGGCCACCGAAAACAGCAACAGCGATACCGCCATTACCGGCCTGCGGCCATAACGGTCACTTATCGGGCCAAAAAAAATCTGCCCGATAGCCAACCCTATCAGCGCGGTTGAGATCCCGCTCTGAACCGCTGACGCCGAAGCTTTGAATATCACCGACATCGCAGGAAGAGACGGCAGATACATATCAGTGATAAACGGACCGAATGCCGACATCAGTCCGAGAAACAGCATAAGAAAAATAAAATACCGATTGCCGTAACCTTTTTCCATTTTACCCAACCTTATAAATAAAAAGAGCACCCTTTTCAATTGGGGTGCCCATTGTGCTTTAATTTTGAGGTTCCTAGCAGAATC
>JAIDKP010000276.1 GCA_029051445.1 Muribaculaceae bacterium
ATCCCGGACAGGCCGGCTGCTACTATACTGTAGTAGATACCCATGCGAACGAATGGAGTGCGACCTATATTCCGGAACTGACCCTTGGCGGAGATCTGAACGGATCCATGACCTATGACCGCCGCTCCAACCAGTGGATCTACACCTACGATGCCGTAAGTGCCGGAACTGTAAACATCACAATCAGCGGTAACGGCAAACTATACAATGCCTTGACAGGAACCGATGACTCGAACGCTATCGATACACCTGTGGCATTCGGCGGTAACGCCACTGGGCTCACATTCGGCCAGTCGGGAAGCTCTATCGCGGTAGAAATCCCCTCGGCAGGCGAGACCACACTCATACTTGATCTGAACGACCCGACATCCTACAGGATCGCAGCAGGTGAAGGCCAGGCAGAACCTGCACCGGCAGCATCCGAGAAGCTATATCTGTCGGGGGTCTACGGTGAATGGACTTTTGACTGGTATGTAAAGCTATACAATGAGGACAACCTCAATTACGGCGGTGCTCTGCCAGTAGATTCGGAGTGGGGCTACAAGATCTATACCGAAGCTGATAACTGGGACAACTTCTACACAATGGCCGCAGGCGGCAATGCCTACGAAGGTGCTCTCACGCTTGGCGGCGAAGGCAATATCTATGCTCCGGCTCCCGGGTTCTATCTGTTTGATATCTCGCTCTCGGGTATGTCATATAAGCTCACTTCTATCAGCAAGGTCAGCTACACCGGACTTAATGACGACTGGAATCTTTATGAGATGACTCCGGCAGAAGCACCCGGCGTATATACTGCTACTGTGACCAAGAGCGCAAACACCCCGTGGGGTGTGAAAATCGTGCTCAACGACGACTGGAATCTCTTTTTCGGCGGCAACGGCACTCCCGGAGAGCTGGCCCTCTATCAGGACGGTTTTGAAGGGGACAACGAACTTGAAAACGGGACATACACCCTCACTGTCGATCTGGCAAAGGGTACATATTCCTACACCAAATAACATACCACACCAATGAGGTTTCTAAACAAAATATATTTTGCCTCGGCAGCAGCCCTCAGCGGGCTGCTTGCCGCCGGCTGCACCGAGGAAAGCCCGGTGACATTTCCTCCTGTAGACAATACGCCTGTAGAAATCGAGCGTGGCACTTTTGCCAAAGGTGCCGATGTAAGCTGGATCACCGAGCTTGAATCACGCGGTTACACATTCCGGACTCAGGAAGGTGAGCAGAAAGAGCTAATGACTCTGTTGCGCGACGATTGCGGAGTGAATGCGATACGTCTGCGCGTATGGGTGAATCCCGAGAATGACACCGAAGTACAAGGGTGGTGCAATATTGATGATGTTGTCATCAAGGCACGTCGCGCCAACAGTTTAGGTCTCCGGCTGATGATTGATTTTCATTTCAGTGACCGTTGGGCAGATCCGGCGCAGCAATTCATCCCGAAAGCCTGGAGCGAAATGTCGATCGATGAAGTGCAGGCCGCAATGACCGAGCATATCAACGACCTGCTCGGCAAGCTCCAGAAGTATGACATCGAACCCGAATGGGTGCAGATCGGCAATGAGACACGCACCGGAATGATGTGGCCGCTGGGTGAAATTGACAATGGCGACAATTTCACACGAATGGTCAATACCGGCTATGATGCGGTAAAGGCTATTTTTCCGGACTCCAAAGTGATCATACATGTCGACTGCGGCGATCAAATCGCCTTATATGACCGCTTGTTCGGAAAGCTCAAGGAAGAAGGCGGGAAATACGACATGATAGGCATGTCGCTGTATCCTGTCGCCGACAACTGGGAGCAATCGGTCAATACCTGCGTGGCAAACATGACAAAGGTACAAAACGACTATGGCAAACCGGTTATGCTCTGTGAAATTGGCTTTGACTACAATCAGCCCGAAATCGCGTCAAACATGATGACCAAAATTATGGCAGACGGCAAAGCAGCCGGTCTGCAGGGCATTTTCTGGTGGGAGCCTGAGGCACCGGCCGAACGCGGATATACCAAAGGATGCTTTGACGAAAACGGATGCCCGACATCGGCTCTTGATGTTTTTAAAAACTGACAAACAGACACTGCGATGAGAAGGATATTATTGCCAATATGCATCACACTTGTTCTTGGCGCTCTGACCCAATCATGCGACAGCAATCGCAAGTTGGCCGAAACCCGGTTTGCCAAAGGAGCGGATGTGAGCTGGATCACTCAGATGGAATCGGAAGGACGCAAATTCTATACTCCGGGCGAAGACCGTCGGGAAATGGAATGCATGGAATTGCTGAGAGACCACTGCGGAGTAAACTCCATACGGCTTAGAGTTTGGGTAAACCCTGAGGATAAATGGAACAGTATCGATGATGTCGTTTCAAAAGCCAGGCGAGCCGACAGTCTCGGTCTCAGGACTATGATAGATTTCCATTTCTCCGACACCTGGGCCGATCCCGGCCATCAGGTGATGCCTGAAGCCTGGACCGAATTATCTTTCGAGGATCTTAACAAGGCTCTGTATGATCACGTGGCAGAGACGCTGTCGGCATTAAAAGAGGCGGGGGTCACCCCCGAGTGGGTACAGGTCGGCAACGAGACCACTCCGGGCATGATGCTTCCAACCGGTTCTGTCGATAATCCTGGGCAGCTTACCGCTCTCAACAATTCGGGATATGACGCAGTGAAGTCTGTGTTTCCCGATGCCGCAGTCATAGTGCATCTCGACGGAGGCAACAATCAATGGGCTTACGACCGCATGTTTGACATTCTTGAGAGCAACGGTGGCAAGTATGATATGATCGGCATGTCGCTGTATCCCTACTGGGCCGAACAGCAAGGAGAGACCGGAGGATGGCAGAAGGTATCTGATGACTGTATCGCCAATATCTCCCACCTGCGCGAGAAATATGGCAAGCCCATAATGATCTGCGAGATCGGTATGCCATACGATCAGGGCGACCTCTGCAAACAACTGATCGCCAAAATGATGACCACTGATATAGAAGGTATATTCTATTGGGAGCCTCAGGCACCCAACGGATACAACGGCGGATACAATCTCGGTTGTTTTGACAATGACGCTCCGACAGAAGCACTTGATCCATTTAAGACATCTCTATAGCTATGAACAACATATACTCAATACTGGCAGTAGTGGCTCTATCAGGAGCCACTACTGTCAATACAAATGCACAGAGAATCACAAGCACTCTGAACGAGGGATGGGAATTCTCAAAAGGCGATTTGAATTCGGCCAAACAATGGCAGAAAGTGCGAGTACCTCACGACTGGGCTATTTATGGCCCTTTTGACAGAGCCAACGATCTGCAGACTGTAGCTGTGGAACAGAACGGAGAGAAGGAAGAGACTGTGAAAACAGGGCGAACAGGCGGCCTCCCGTTTATCGGCAAGGGGAGCTACCGCACGATCTTCGAGATTCCCGACACAACAGGCCGCAACATAACACTGATATTTGACGGTGCCATGAGCAACGCCCACGTCAGAGTCAACGGGAAGGAAGTCGCCTACTGGCCCTACGGCTACAACTCTTTCTATACCGACCTGTCGGACGCGGTCGTTCCGGGAGACAACACTCTGACTGTAGAACTCGAGAACTATGAGCGTGCATCAAGATGGTATCCCGGTGCAGGTCTTTATAGAAATGTGCATATCGTCAACACCGACCGTGTGCACATACCGGTATGGGGCACCTATGTCACCACTCCCGAGGTATCTGAAGCCAAGGCTTCGGTGAGACTTGAGATGGAGATCGCAGGAGCCGGAAAAGGAGAAAAAATTGATGTCACTACCGAAATCATTTCTCCCGACGGAAAAATCGTAGCCACAAACAACGCACCGTATATCTCACACGGACAGATATTTTTCCAAAACTTCTTAGTCACGGAACCAGAGCTGTGGAGCCCCGCCAGCCCCCGGCTCTACACAGCAAGAACCCGCATCTCAGTCAATGGCAAAGAGACCGATGCCTACGACACACGCTTCGGCATTCGCAAACTCGAATATCTGCCTGAGACCGGATTCTATCTCAACGGAAAGCCGATGAAATTCAAAGGTGTATGCAATCACCATGATCTTGGGCCGCTTGGAGCGGCAATAAACCGCTCGGCACTTCTCCATCAGGTAGAATTGCTGAAAGATATGGGAGCAAACGCAATCAGGACATCGCACAATATGCCGGCCCCGGAACTGGTTGAAATATGCGACGAACTTGGTATGATGCTTATGGTCGAGCCTTTCGACGACTGGAGTTTCCGCCCTAAATCACCCAACGGCTACGGAGCGTTTTTCAAAGAGTGGGCAGAGAAAGACATCGTGAACATGGTCAAGCATTACCGCAACAACCCTTCTGTCGTGATGTGGTCGATAGGCAACGAAGTGCCGAGTCAATGGGGTCCCGACGGTGTTCAGGAACTTACCATGCTTCAGAACCTTGTAAAGTCACTGGATGCCACACGTCCTGTCACTTGCGGAATGGATCAGATCGGAGCCGTGACCGACAACGGGTTTGCAGCATCACTCGACATACCGGGATTCAACTACAAGCCCCAGCATTATGAAAATGTCTATACTCGTCTGCCTCAAAAAATGATACTCGGATCAGAAACAGCCTCAACAGTCTCGTCGAGAGGCGTATATCATTTCCCCGTGTCATTTGAGAAAGAGCACAATCAGGTCGTGCATACCGACAATCAGTCGTCGAGCTACGACAACGAGACGTGCGACTGGTCAAACACTCCCGATATAGATTTCTACATGGATGAGCAGCCTTGGGTACTCGGCCAGTTTGTATGGACGGGCTTCGACTATCTCGGAGAACCGTCTCCCTACGATACCGACGCATGGCCAAGCCATAGCTCGGTATTCGGCATCATCGATCTTGCATCACTTCCCAAAGACCGCTATTATCTTTACCGCTCGCAGTGGAATAAAACCGACCACACACTTCATATACTCCCGCACTGGAACTGGAAAGGACATGAAGGTGAGGTGATACCGGTGTTTGTATATACCTCCTATCCAAAGGCCGAACTGTTTATCAACGGCAAAAGTCAAGGCATAAGGGAGAAGAATGACTCTACTTTGCAGAACCGATACCGACTCATGTGGTATGACACTGTTTACGAGCCTGGAGAAGTTAAAGTCGTAGCATATGACGACAACGGCAATAAAACCGCAGAGAAAATCATGCGCACCGCCGGCAAGCCACACCACATTGTACTGAAGTCCAACCGCGAGGCTCTCACTGCCAACGGCGACGACCTTGCCTATATCACAGTCCGGGTTGCTGACAAGGACGGAAACATCGTGCCTACCGACAACCGTCTGATAAAGTTTTCGGTCGACGGAGCAGGCCGCTTTGAAGCTACAGCAAACGGAGATCCGACATCGCTAAGACCATTTCAGAGCCCCGAGATGGATCTCTTCAGCGGAGCCGCCACCGCTATCGTGCAGGCCGGCGACAAGCCTGGACAGGTCTCTCTTACGGTC
>JAIDKP010000277.1 GCA_029051445.1 Muribaculaceae bacterium
CTCCAAAGAAGCGTTTTTTCGATAAGGTTGCATAAATTTGCATTTGCTGTTGGACTCTACAGCCTTTATTCAAACAATTGCATCATATTTTCTTGTTACATGACCACATTATATTTTTTCAGTAACATGGTCGGCTGCCATGACTGCTTCGCACGGCGCAACCCGGGATCGCCACAGTCTTCCTCCCGGTTAAGGAAGCGCAAATCAGGATACTGATTCGACATCATAGATGCATAAAGATGCGCCACTGCCTCACCTGCTCCCGAAACGCCATGATCCATCTTTTCAATATGCACAAACAGCGTGTCGTTGATCTTCTCGCCGAGAGTAAATGCCACAATTCTGTCGTCATCACCTCCAGAGCGCAATACTGCACCATCAAATCTATAGATATCAATATTATCAAGCACGTCAAACACCTGATTGAGTTCTTCAACCTTTGTCGACGATGTCATGTCGATATCCTCATCCTGTGTCCAGCGCGCAAGTGTTTCCTTTACCTCCTTCACGTCATCAGAAGTGAGAGGGTCAAGATGTGCAGACGGGAAATCGGCCTTGAACCTGTTGACATGGTTGCGCTTCTTCGCCATCTTTTTCCCTGACAGAGACGCAAAATCACCAATCTCATATACGTAATCGGCCCAGTCTGTCAATTCCTCCACCTTGAAATCCGGATTATAGGCCATGAAGCATGAAAGACGGTCGGCAGGGACTGCAGAGAAACGCATATCAAGTCCGTTGTCACCACAATATCTTTCAAGCAACTCTATAGCTTCAGGAAGAGGCATCGCCCCGACAGGACATGAGAAAGCCCGCTTCTCAAGACTGTTTTCCTCCACTCCCACTATGAACAGCGTATCACGGCATATGCAATACCTGTATTTGAAATAGTTTATCCACATGTATATTCCACCGATGCTGTAGTCACATGTCAGAGAGGGCGACATTTGCAATACACGTCTTATATCAGGAAGCGACTGAAACGTAACCGGTTTGAAATCCAAGGATAATGTCTCGTTTTCCCGACACCTGTCCTCTGCTGTTCCAACAGCAGCCGCACTACCGGCCAAAAACTTTGAAATACACGCTGATTTCATAAAATCTATAATCGTCTTTACTTGTCGTAATTATATCCAATCAATGTTTTTTTACTTTTCAACGCCTTTAGACCATGCTTGGTTTGACCGGAAAACGTTATTTTTGCACTCCGACAATAACTCGGCAAAAATAAGCAAATATCTATTAATACATCTACTACAATGGCAAATTGGTTTGAATGCAAAGTTAGATTTGACAAGACTATGGAAAACGGCACACAAAAGAAAGTGACCGAACCATACCTGGTCGATGCCTTCACCTTCACAGAAGCCGAAGCCCGCATTATCAAAGAAATTACCCCATTTATATCCGGGGAATTCTCTGTATCGGCTGTTAAACGCACTAAAATAGCTGAAATCGTGTGGGATGACTCAGCCGACAAATGGTATATGGCCAAAGTCGCGTTCATTACAATCGACGAGAAGACTGCAGCCGAGAAGCGTGCCGTCAGCCAGATGCTCGTCGCAGGCAACGACTTCAAGGGCGCATACGACAATCTCATCGAGGCAATGAGCACCACAAGCGCCGACTATGAGATCGTATCGATAAGCGAGACACTGATCATGGATGTCTACAAAGCCGATCTTTCAGGCAAGGCTGAAAAATGATCGCCGATAATCTCCACAATATCCTGTCGACACTTCCTCAGGAAGTGACGCTTGTGGCTGTTTCCAAGTTTCATCCGGCCGAGTCGGTCAGAGAGGCATATGCAGCCGGACAGCGTATATTCGGCGAAAGCCGCGTGCAGGAAATCTCGGCAAAAGCGCCTCTGTTGCCGCCTGATATCGAGTGGCATTTTATCGGACACCTGCAGACCAACAAAGTCGCACAGCTTTTGCGTATAGGCAATCTCCGCCTCATCCACAGCATCGACTCCGACAGGCTGCTTCGCATCGTCGACCGCGAAGCGGTGAAAGCCGGACGCACGATCGATGTGCTTCTCGAGCTCCACGTAGCCAACGAAGAAACCAAGTCGGGCTTCAGCGTCACCGAGCTTGAACAATGGATGGCCGAACGCCGCTTCGAGACACTCGAGGCAACCCACATACGCGGTGTCATGGGCATGGCCACAAATACCGACGATACCGATCGCATCAGAGCCGATTTCCGTGCCATACGCTCCTGCTATGACCGCATCATCGGCAAAATCGCGCCCGACCTGCGACGGTTTGATGTCGTGAGTATGGGCATGAGCCACGACTATCCCGCCGCCATTGACGAAGGTGCCACAATGGTACGAGTGGGCACAAGCATTTTTGGCGAAAGAATATACTGATACTATCCGACGTGTCAAAAATCACGTCCAAAACTGTTAAGATGTCTTAAAGCGCAATACAGGAGCCCGATTTTATCGGGTAAATCTTTGCAGATTTGAAAAACTCCGAGTACATTTGTACGTGTGTTTTTCATAGTATTAGATTAAGATAAAGGTTTAAGAGAAGGCGTTGTCGTGAGACAATGCCTTTTTTGCTTTATGTACAGCACACTACACCTTTCAAAATGAAATCACTACCGGCTTTGTCGCTCATTTTGCCGAATTGCCTATCTTTGCATCTGCATTGCAGAATATGAAAAGAATCGATAAAGAGACAGTACAGCGCATACTTGACTCCGCCGACATAGTCGAGGTGGTGAGCGATTTTGTCAAGCTCAGGCGCCGTGGAGCCAACTATATCGGCCTTTGCCCGTTCCACAACGAGCGCACTCCGTCTTTTTCCGTATCGAAATCAAAAGGCATATGCAAATGCTTCAGTTGCGGCAAAGGCGGAAGCGCCATAGGATTTGTCATGGAACACGAGTCCATGTCCTACTACGAGGCACTGCGCTATCTTGCCGCCAAATACAATATCCAGATCAAAGAAGAGGAGGTCTCGGCCGAGCAACAGCAGGCCGAAAGCGAACGCGAAAGCATGCTTGCCGTCAACGAGTGGGCCATGCACCGCTTTGAAGACAACCTTCTCAACACCGGCTCAGGACGCGACATAGGATTTTCCTATTTCCGCGAGCGTGGCATCAACGAGCGCATGATAGAGCGCTTTCATCTCGGATATGCGCTTGAGGAGCGCGACATACTTTACCGCGAGGCGACCGCTGCCGGATATCAGGAACAGTTCCTCATCTCGACCGGCTTATGCTATCGCCAGGAATCGACCGGCCGTATCACAGACCGCTTTCGTGGCAGAGTAATCTACCCTATACAAAGTGTGTCGGGAAAAGTGGTGGCTTTCGGCGGACGCACTCTGCGCACCGACAAGACAGTTGCGAAATACGTCAACTCGCCCGAGTCGGTGATATATTCCAAAAGCGCCCAGCTCTACGGCCTCTTTCAGGCAAAAAAATCAATAACACAAAAAGGGCGGTGCATCCTTGTCGAAGGATACATGGATGTCATATCCATGTCGCAGAGCGGAGTGGAAAACGTCGTGGCATCGTCGGGCACCTCGCTCACACAGGGGCAGGCACGCCTTATCCACCGTTTCGCCGACGCCGTCACCGTCATCTACGACAGTGATGCCGCCGGCATAAAAGCCTCGCTGCGCGGTATCGACATCCTGCTCGCCGAGGGACTTGACATATCGATCGTCCTGCTGCCCGACGGCGATGACCCTGACTCGTTCGCCCAGAGCCACAGTTCGGAAGAAGTTGAGAAATACATCGACGAAAACTCTGTCGACTTCATCCGCTTCAAGACCACAATACTGCTCAAGGACGCAGCCGACAACCCCACGCGCCGCGCCGAAGTCATTACCGACATAGTGCAGTCGGTAGCCGCCATACCCGACGAGGTCAAGCGCATGGTCTATATCCAGGAGTGCAGCCGCCTGCTCGATATGAGCGAAGACATACTGCGGCGACAGGTCGCAATCGCACGCAAACGCAAAGCCGAACAGACCGCCACCGAGCGTCAGCGCGAAGAAGCGCGTAAATCCATCAGGGGAGGCGAAACATCCGACACCCAATCCACGCCGGCCACGCAGGAGACTACAGGCCGTCATGCCGACATGACATCGTCGGCACACCACCACGGTAAACTACCCGCCCTCGCCGACTTTGAGCGCGGAGTGTTGCTTTATGTCGTACGCTACGGCATGACGACCGTATGCGATGCTATCGATGAGGAAGGCAATACAATACCGTTAAGCGTAATAGATCTTGTCGAGACCGAGATGGCCAACGACGGCATGGAATTTTCCGACGAGTCCAACCGTGAGCTTTTTGATGAAGCCGCATCACTGCGCGACTTCTGGCCCGACGACTATCGCCGCGAGGAACTCGAGGCCGCATCCCGACGCAAAGCCGAACTTGAAGAAGGACGCAAGACAATAGCTGAGACCGCTCCCGACCTGGCCTCGATAACACGCGAGGAACACATGCTGCAGGAGCGTGCCGACGAGAACTACAGCAACGCCATAGCATCGTTCACACGCAACTACGTCGAGCGGTCGCTCACATGTTCGAGCAACGACAAAGTGCGCGTACTTGCCACATCACTTGCCTTTGAGCGTCACCGCCTCAGCAAATACCACACGAGATTCACACAAGTACCCACCGAGCTCGACAAACTCCCCCATCTGCTCAATCAGGCCATCTATGCATGGAAATCGGCCATGCTTGCCTCAATGTCGAGCGCGCTCTGCGATGAGATCGCAGCGGCAAGTGCCGCAGGCGACATCGAGAAAGTCATGCAGCTCATGCAGCGTAAAGCACGATATATCGAGCTGCAGAAAGAATACGCC
>JAIDKP010000278.1 GCA_029051445.1 Muribaculaceae bacterium
ATATATTCCACGGCTTTGTCTTCTGGGAGCGGACCGCCTCGCTTCACCATATCCGACAGAGACACACCCTCTATATGATCCATCACATAGTAGGCTGTGCTGTTTTCCTCAAACACGTCGTGAATTTTCACGATGCTCGGGTGATCGAGTTTTGCAATATTTTTGGCCTCTTTCAGGAAGCGCTCTCTGAGTCGTTCGACCGTCTCTGCATTGTTCTGTGTTCCGAGTGTGAGATGGCTGGTGTTGTCGCGCCCGCAGAGTTCTTTTGGGAAAAACTCCTTGAGTGCCACACGCTTCTCAAGCATTGTGTTTTCTGCAAGATAAGTTATGCCGAAACCACCTTGTCCCAACACTTTGATTACTTGATATTTTCCGCCTTGCAGCGTCGATCCGTCGTTCAGTCGCATAATCTTGTTTTCTTCTGCAGGTTAAGCATGGATTATTTCTTTTTGTATTCGACAATTATAAGATTGTCGTCAAACTTCCCCCACATCACCGGATGTTGTTTGCCATCGGTCTGCTTTGCGACACCTTCGCTCACATACTTGAAAATCTCCGATGCTGTGATCTTGCGGTTGCGGTCGCTGTCGGCAGCACCTCTGAGTCCGCGCAGAAGATGTTTGGTGAAATATCCGTTGGCAGCAAACGCCGACTCTATGGAATACTCGTTGCCTCTCGACGATAGAAAAAACAATATGTTGCCCGCCTGTGGAGTCTCCGTTCCCGAGTTCTTCTTTCTTATCGCCCCGCTATGGCATGCATCGGCAAAAATATACTTGCTTGAAGCCTTGGATTGCTTCATTATATCGATTACCTCGGTATATGCAAGTCCTTCCTCCTCTTTGGTCATATCATAGGTGCAGAATCCGCCAGGGTAGCCGTGTCCGCTGAAATAAAACACGATCTTGTCGTCGGCCTTGGCGCGACCGAATTGATTGCGCATGCTGTCGAGTATTTGCTCTTTTGTAGCGTGTTTACCGGTGATGGTCACGACCTTGTCGGTGCCTATTCGATAGAATGCCGATATGGCTTTGGCATCATTTTCTGTTTTATTGAGGTTTTTGAGTTGCGGAGAGGCATAAGTGCCTATACCGATACTCACTACATAAGTCTCGGCCGATAAGTGCAATGAAACTGCAATACAAGCGATAAAAATAATCAACGCTCTCATTTTTCGGTATATTTACATTTACAATAAGGGCACGACTGGAAATTGCGTACCAGCATCTTGTAATTCTTGGCCGGGAGCGATCGACCGCAATCTGGGTTGGGGCATACCCATGCATCATCAAAATCATCCTGGCGGCGTTGCCGGTCTGCTGCCGTCTCAGCGTTGCGCATTCCGGCAAAGCTGTAAATATTGCCGAGTACACCGATTCCGGTAAGCAAATAACCTATCGCACCAAAGAAAAATATGGTAGGCATTGCACACATTGTAAAGATACCGAGACCGGTGCGTGTCAGATTTATCTTGCGTTGCTGTTCTGCCATGTCGATATTATGGCGGTTGAAGTCTTCCCAGACAGCACGCAGATGACCGATGCTATAGCTTTTTGTCTTCGTCTCCGACAAGTCGAGCAATGCGCCGAGTGTTGAGCAGAACGAGGCTCCGAGTTGGATTTTGCTGTTGGCATTGGCGGTAGCGCGCACGATTTCTCTTCCGTCGATTCTCGTTCCGGCATCACTCAGGTTCTCGATAGTATAGGTGCCGCCGCCATTGTCAGTTACTTTGCAGTGTCTCCGGCTTACAGTCGGGTCTGATATCGCAGTCTTCTGTGTGCCTTGTCGGCCAATGATAACTTCCATGTCGGTATAGTGTGATAAATGCCTGATTCCTCTACTTGCGAAGATAATCAATCTATTTGTCTTTCGGTAGTAAAAAAATATGTAAATCGGAAAATGGATAAAATTTTTGGAAAAAATTTGTTATTTTGCGGGGAACAGTCTACATTAGGGCTGTGTTGTATGGCAAGGACGTGACAACCCTTGACTGCGACAGCCGACACATCCATTGAAAAACATTAAAGAAAACCAAAATAGATGAGCTATCTCAAGTTTGATAAGAATCTGCTGATAAACCTCGAGCAGTCGCTCCCTAAGGAGATGCTGCGCACAAATCAGGCGGGCGCTTATCATTGTACCACCATTGTGGGATGCAATACCCGCAAGCAGCATGGACTGCTGGTGGTTCCCGTTGAGGAACTGGGACATCGTTCGCATGTGCTGCTATCGACTCTCGACGAGACTGTCATACAGCATGGTGCGCCGTTCAATCTCGGGATTCACCGTTACAAAGGAGGAATTTATAGCCCCAACGGGCATAAGTATATCCGCGAGTTCGATTGTGAAAGTATGCCCCGTATGACCTATCGTGTCGGAGGAGTGATACTGACAAAAGAGAAAGTGTTTATTTCTGGCGAAAACCGTCTGTTGATTCGCTATACGCTGGTCGATGCGCATTCGCCGACAACACTGCAGTTCCGGCCATTCCTTGCCTTCCGTGATGTCAATGAGCTCTGTATGGCCAACGACCGTCTCAACACTGCGGTGCAGCCATGCGACAATGGAGTGAGCTCATGTATGTACGACAAGTACCCCACGCTCTACATGCAGTTCTCCCGTAAACCTGAGTGGGTCTACGATCCGCACTGGTACAACGGCATCGAGTATGTGAAGGATCTGGAGCGTGGCGTGCCGTACACCGAGGATCTCTGGGTGCCGGGATATTTTTCGGTGCCTATAAAAAAAGGTGAGAGCATCATCTTCTCGGCAGGAGTCAGTGAGGTCAAGCCGCGTTCGCTTTCCAGATTGTTTACGGCGGAAATGTCAACCCGTACAGCCCGTACCTCATTCTTCAATTGCCTTAAGAACTCCGCCAAGCAGTTCTATCTGCGCGAAGGAGAAAACGAGTATATGCTCTCGGGATATCCGTGGGGAACAATACTTGCGCGCAACACATTTATGTCTTTGCCGGGAAACACTCTTGCGATCGGACACCGTGATGACTTCGAGCGCATAATGTCGACCGCTTTCAAGGCACTGGGTAATTTCATGGATACGGGAGAAATTGACCGGCGTATCCACGGCATCGACCTACCCGATATACCACTGTGGGCCGTGTGGGCGATACAGCAGTATGCCAAGACAGAAGGCGATGAGGCGGCGCGTGACAAATATCTCGGAGATCTGCGGCGCATCATCGACTATATACTCGACAACCGACATCCGTCACTGCATGTAGACCAGATGACCGGACTTCTCACAACCTATGGAGAAGATAAACCGGTATCGTGGATGTATTCCATGCTCAACGGACGCCCTGTCATTCCACGTACGGGTATGCTTGTGGAGTTCAACGCCATGTGGTATAATGCGCTGATGTTCGCAGCTCATCTCTCGGAAGATGATGCCACGCTTTCCGACGACCACGACCGTTGGATAGCTCAGGCCGAGAAAATGAAAAAACCGTTTGTCGATACATTCCTGAACGACTACGGATATCTCTACGACTATGTCAACGGCCCCTATGCCGATCCGTCGGTACGTCCCAATATGGCTATTGCGATAGGACTCGACTACTCTCCGCTTGATCGCCGCCAGCGCAAGGGAGTGCTTGATGTGATCACCCGCGAGTTGTTGACACCAAAGGGATTGCGCACACTGTCTCCTAAAAGCTACGGATATCGTCCCTTCTACCTCGGTTCGCCCGAAGAGCGTGAGCTTGCTATGCATCAGGGACCGGCCAGGCCGTGGCTGATAGGATTCTATGCCGATGCTTATTTTAAAGTGTTCGGCTTAGGCGCGGTCTCCTATATCGACCGTATGCTCATTGGATTTGAGGAAGAAATGTCACAGGGATGCATCGGATCACTCTCGCAGCTCTACGACGGCAATCCGCCGTTTGCCGGACGTGGTGCCATAAGCCATGCGACCAACGTAGCGGAAGTCCTGCGCACATTGCGTGTTATCAAGCGGTTCAATACCGCTGTAAATACCCATCCGTAATACAGTAAAACGCAAATTATGAAAGCATTGATGTTTGGGTGGGAGTTCCCCCCTCACATTCTCGGAGGTCTCGGCACCGCCAGCTACGGTCTCACCAAAGGGATGTGGGAGTGCGGTGACATGGACATAACATTTGTCATTCCAAAACCTTTTGGTGACGAGGATAAAAGCTTTGCCAAGATCATAGGTGCCTCACAGGTTCCGGTGGCGTGGCGTGATGTCAGCCGCGAGTACGTCGACAGTCGTATCGGAAATCTGATGAACCCCGACGAATATTTCCGTCTCCGCGATCACATATATGCCGACTTCAACTATATGCGCACTAATGATCTCGGCTGCATAGAGTTTTCAGGACGGTACCCCGACAACCTTCTTGAGGAAATCAACAATTACTCGATCATGGCCGGTGTGGTGGCGCGTACTGAGAAATTCGACGTGATACACTCCCATGACTGGCTCACATATCCGGCAGGCATACATGCGAAGCAGGTCACAGGACGACCGCTCGTCATACACGTGCATGCCACCGACTACGACCGTTCGCGTGGCAATGTTAACCCGACCGTTTTCAATATAGAACGCGACGGAATGATACATGCCGATCACATCATCACTGTCAGCAACCTGACCAGGCAGACTGTCATTGAGAAATATGGCATAGATCCGGCCAAAGTCACTACAGTCCACAATGCGGTGGTGCCTTTGAGTCAGGATCTGCTCGACATACAGGTAAACAAGCCGAAGGAAAAGATTGTGACATTCCTTGGTCGCATTACCATGCAGAAAGGACCGGAATATTTTGTCGAGGCTGCTGCCAAAGTTCTTAAACTGAATCACAACGTGCGCTTTGTCATGGCAGGAAGTGGCGACATGATGGACAAGATGATACGTCTGGCCGCCGAAAGAGGCATCGCCGACCGCTTTCATTTTCCCGGATTCCAGAAAGGGCGTCAGGTCTATGAGATGCTGAAGGCAAGCGACGTCTACATAATGCCTTCTGTGTCTGAGCCGTTTGGCATATCGCCGCTTGAGGCGATGCAGATGGGGGTACCATCGATTATTTCCAAACAGAGCGGATGCGCCGAGATCCTTACCAACGTCATCAAAACCGACTATTGGGACATAGATGCGATGGCCGATGCTATATACTCGATCATTACTTATCCGGCTATGTATAACCAGCTGCGTGAGGATGGCCTGAAAGAGGTTGCGCAGATCACATGGGACAAGGCTGGGGCAAAAGTCATCGACATATACCGCAAAGTACTCGGCCAGGCATGACTAAAAAGAGACAATCCATAATTCCATCAATTCGAAAACACAAAGATCCATCATGAAAGCCATTTGCTTTTATTTCCAGATACATCAGCCGTTCCGCCTGAAACGCTACCGTTTCTTCGACATTGGCAACTCCCACTACTACTACGACGACTTTGCCAACGACGACATCATCACGCGCATAGCGCACCGAAGCTATATACCTGCAGCCGAGAGCCTGC